>DVHA01000211.1 GCA_018712425.1 Candidatus Faecivivens stercoravium
GGCTTTTTGATCTTTGAATGTTTATTTCGCTGCCCTTAAGGCAGCGACCAAGGGTTCCCCTTGGATGGGACCAAGTTTCACTTGGATGGACCAGGACCCTAGCGGGCCCTGGACCCGCTGTTCGACGCGGCGTGGGATGCCCGCACCAACCGCGTGAGACCGGCCGTGGAAGGCCGGTCTTCGGAAGGCAGCCTGCCGCACGGCGGGTTCCCTGCTCTACTTCGACTTCGGCTTGAAAATCACCGCGACAATGAGCCCAAACACCACCGCCGCCGTGACCCCGGCCGCCGCCGCCGTCAGCCCGCCGGAAAAGATGCCGGTGAGGCCCAGTTCGGTAACCGCCTTCCGGACGCCCTTCGCCAGCAGTGCCCCAAACCCGGTCAGCGGCACCGTCGCCCCGGCCCCGGCGAACTCGATGAGCGGCTGGTACCACCCGAGCCCCCCGAGCACCACCCCGGCGACAACGTAGGACACCAGAATCCGGGCAGGGGTCAGTTTGGTGTAGTCAATCAGCAGCTGGCCGACGGCACACAGCGCCCCGCCGACCAGGAAAGCTTTTACAAAATCCATCAGTCCCCCTCCTTTTCGGCAAAGTGCAGGTGGATGAGGTGGGAGATGCCGGGGATCGTGTCCCCCTGCTGGACCATCGTCGGGGAGAGGAGCGCCCCGGTCGCCGCGAGGATGACGTCTTTATACCGCCCCGCCAGCATCTCCGGCAGGATGTGGCAGCAGAGGACCGACGCCGAACAGCCGCACCCCGAACCGCCGGCGTGGACGTCCTGCCGCTCCCGGTCGTAGAGGAGGAGGCCGCAGTCATCGTGGACGGCGGACAGGTCGATATGGTCCCGGGCCAGCAGCTCCAGCAGCAGCTTGCTCCCCACCTCCCCCAGGTCGCCGGTGAAAATCCGGTCATAATCCTTTGGGGCGGTCGCCGACTCCTGGAAATACCGCCGCAGGACACAGGCGGCCGCCGGGGCCATCGCCGCGCCCATATTGTTCGCGTCCTTGATGCCGGGGTCCTCGATAATCCCGGCACAGGCGCGGCGGATTTCCACCCGGGGGTAGGGCCCCTCCTCCGCCACCAGCACCGCCCCCGCCGCCGTCGCCGTCCACTGGGAAGTCGGCGGGCGGATGGAGCCGTATTCCAGCGGGTAACGGTACTGCCGCTCGGCCGAGCAGAAGTGGGAGGAGGTGACCGCCCCGGCGAGATGGGCAAGCCCCGAATCGACAAAGACCGACGCCATCAGTAAACTTTCGCACATCGTCGAGCAGGCCCCGTACAGCCCGAGGAAGGGGGCCATGAACTCCCGGAGGCCGTAGCTGGAACCGGTGCACTGGTTGAGCAGATCACCGGCGAAGAGGACGTTTAAGTCCCCTTTTTTGACGCCGCCCTTATTCATCGCCGTTTTGAGGGCCAGCCGCTGCATCTTGCTCTCGGCCTTCTCCCAGGAATCGGCATTGAAAAGGTTATCCTCGCTCAAAAAGTCGAACCGGTCCCCCAGAGGACCTTCCTTTTCTTTCTGGCCGCCCACCGCCGCAAAGGCGCGGATGACCGGCGGCCGCTCCAACAGGTAGGTCGATCGCCCACAGAGTTTTGCCATCCCTACCCCTCCTCACCGGTTTAACAGCCAGAAAATAAACCCGTATACCCAGGACGCCGCCAGCCCGTAGGCGATGACCGGCCCGGCGATGATAAACAGCTTGCTGCCGGTCCCGAGGATCATCCCCTCGACTTTGAATTCCAGCGCCGGGGAGACGACGGCGTTGGCGAAGCCGGTGATCGGCACCAGCGTCCCGGCGCCGCCGACCTTCGCGATGTTGTCGTAGACCCCCAGCCCCGTCAGCAGGGCCGACGCGGCAATCAGCGTCACCGACACCATCGCCGACGCCCAGTCGACCGAGAGCCCCGCCATCAGGTAGAGCTGGCGGAGCCCTTCCCCGGCTGTGCAGATCGCGCCGCCGGTCAAAAACGCCAGCGGAATGGTTTTGTAGGATTTGGAGCCGGGAGAGGCTTTTTCAACCATCTTCTGGTACTCTTCCGGCCTTGGCATCTGCTTTTCCATGTTCAACACTCCTTTGGCGTTAGGGTTCCCGGGGGACGGAGGGTTTATACAAAAGAAAAACGCCCCGAAAAACCGGGACGTCAGCTTTCCGAAAAAAGGGCAACCCATCCATAAGCACAGAAATTAAATTACATTTTTTCCGGCGGCATGTACGGCGGAAAAAATGCCTTGATCCGGGCAAGTGTCGACCGTAGGGAGGCATGCAGCCCGGATGTCAAATATAATCCAAAAAGCTTGCTTTTTTTCTGAGTTAAAAAAGCCGGGACACCCGGCATCCCGCCCATGTCCCAGCTTCAGCGCTCAATATTTCTCGTACTCCGCCTCGCAGCTCCGCATCGCGAGTATGGTCTTTTCGATCAGGTCGGAAAGCTCCCACCCCAGCATCTCCGCCCCATGGGCGATAACCTCCCGGGAGCACCCGGCGGCGAACTTCGGGGTTTTAAACTTTTTCATGACCGACTTGACCTCCAGGTCCTGGACGCTCTTGGACGGCCGCATCAGCGCCGCCGCCCCAATCAGCCCGGTCAGCTCGTCGGTGGCGTAGAGCACCTTCTCCATCTGGTGCTCCGGCTGGAATCCCGGCAGCGTCCCGACGTGGCTGACGATTCCATGAATCAGCCGGGGGTCGTAGTCCAGCCCGCCGAGGATCTCCTGCACCTTGACGCAGTGTTCCTCCGGCCAGCGCTCGAAGTCGAGGTCGTGCAGCAGCCCGACCAGCCCCCAGAAATCCTTTTCATCCCCGTATCCCAGCTCACCGGCAAACCACCGCATCACCCCTTCGACGGTGACCGCGTGGCGGCGGTGGAAGGGTTCTTCATTGTACTGGCAGAGCAGTTCCCAGGCTTCTTCCCGGGCCGGCATTTTGGACATAGATGATCTTCCTTTCTGTTTCAAACAAACGAAAAAGGGCCGCATAAACGGCCCTGCAAAAAACGAAGGGACCATGTTTCCATAGTCCCCTCCGGCTTTAAGCTTTGGCAGGCGTCGCCTCTCCTGCATCTCTTTTGACCACAAGGGTGCGTGGTTGCAACGAAATTTACCACCTCAAAGCCCTTAGCACACTCTTATTCTATCTTTATTATACATCCATTATTCCTTTTTGTCAACTTGCCGGTTGTAAAGGATTTTTTTATTACGCAAATAATTTTTCAGCCGGCGTTCGCTGATTTCCCAACAGGAGATGACCGAATTTTTGTAGCCCGGCTGGTCTTCCGAAGTACAGATTCGCAGTACAACCTGCAAACTTTCAGAACCGGTTTCCAGCCGCCTGACAACAAGACCGGTATAGGGATGTTTATCTTCGATAATATAGTCGGGATCTCGCAGGATATCCCGTAACACATCCAAAACGGCAGGGAAAACTTCCGGATGCCGCTGTAAAATATGTTGCAGCTGATTATCCGTCATCACCACTTCTTCGGTCACAATATCTTCCGCAATGCAGCGAAAAATCTCCCGGTCAATCCGTCCGATTACCACCATATTCTGTCTCCCTGCTGTACTTTTCGCTGCCCGGAAGCGCATACACCCGCGCCCTCCCCCTCTTCCCCGTCTCCTCCGCCAGCCCGCACCGGCAGAAGACCTTAAGGGCCATCCGGCTGAAGTCGGTGCCAAGGCCGGTGAGGGCGGAAAACTCCGCGGCAGTTATCTCCTCCGGGAACTGTTCCGGCGTTTCTGGAAGCAGCTTCCACAGCTCTTCCGGGGAGCCGATATCCACCTCCCCCAGCAGGGCAATGGGATAGCGGTCGATCTTTTCATACCCCGGCCAGTGCCCCTTCCGGCGGACCTTCTCCGCACTCCGCAGCTCCTCCGCCTCCAGCCGGACCACCTTAAACCGCAGCCCCGGCGCGCCCACCAGCTCCCCCAGGCCGTACAGCTCCCGGAAAAGCCCCGCCGGAATCTGCCGCTTAGGGCTTCTCCGCCGGGGGCCTGCCTCGCCGAAAGAATCGACCGTCCGCAGCCAAAGCCGCTCAATACAGGGCCAGACCACCGTCACTGGGCAGGCCGAGAGGAACACTTCCAGCTTTTTCCGCATCCGGCAAAACCCGGCGGTCTGGATCTCGATGATCCCCTCTTCCCCGACGGCGTCGGCGATGTAGCCGCCGATGCTGACCTCCCGGCTGTCGGCATAGGGGGCGCAGCAGTGCTTTAACACCGCGTGCACCGTCTTCTCCGCCAGCGTCCCGACCCCGCCGTCATCCCCGCCGTGGACAGCGGCGCAGGCGGCGCGGAAGGCTTCCTGCGATATCTCCACCAACAACCACCACCAATCGTAAAAATAAAAATGAATATTAAATGTACGCTTCGCTGATTGAACTTGCTTTCCCGGCTATGTATACTTTACGAGAGTAATATTCAATCATCGCGAAGCGATACCTTCACCCGCCGAAGGCGGATTTCACTGCCCCGAAGGGGCAATTTCACCATTCACTCGGCCAAAGGCCGAATTTCACTCTTTAAAACCCGCAGAGCACCAGCCGCCGCCCGATCTCCCCCACCAGAGGGTCATGGCGGCGGGCCTTCCAGTCGGGGATTACCCGTTCCACCTCCGCCCAGAAGGCGGGGGAATGGTCGAAGTGCTTTAAGTGGCAGAGCTCGTGGACGACAACATACCGGATAAATGCCTCCGGCTGGCAGATGAGCCGCCAGCTGAAGGTGATCGTCCCGTCCCGCTTGCAGGAACCCCAGCTGCCCGCCGCCCGGCCGATTTTCAGCCCGGCGGGGGAGACCCCCAGCATCGGGGCATAGCTCTCCAGCAGCGGCCGCAGCAGCCGGGCGGCCAGCTCCTTATACACCCGCACCGCTTCGGCCCGCCGCTCCTCGACGCTCCCGCCGGGAAGGCAGAAAACGCCCTCCCGGTATCCGGCGGGGCCTTCCTGCCGGATGGGGTGGAATTCCCCCAGGAGCGGGAGAAGGTCCCCCTCCCCGCAGGCAAACGCGGCGACCCCCGGCTCTTTTTCCCGGCGGGCTTCCGCCCGGCGGAGTGCCCCGGCAATCCAGGCAAGGTTCTCCCGGACGAGCGTCTCGGCGTACCGGTCGGAATACCGCTGGGGAATCTTCACCAGCACCTCCCCCTCCGGCGTCACGACAATCTGGGGGCGCTTGCGGCGGGGGTGGCGCCGGACTGCCCACCGGAAGGGGACGGGCGGCTTTTTCTTCCGCTCAGCCATCGTCCCGCACCAGCTGGAAATCCACCTGGCCGGACCCGACGTCCGCCCGGACACAGCGGACCACCACCCCGTCACCGACCCTGTAGCTGACGCCGGGGCCTAAGAGGGTCATAATCCCGTCGAAGGTGTACTCCCCCGCCGGAAGCGACTCAATCCGCACAAGCCCTTCGACCCCGTTTGCCAGTTCGGCGTAGAAGCCGTAGGCGGTGACGCCCGAGATGACCGCCGGGAAGCATTCGCCCAGGTGCCCCTTCATAAACTCCGCCTTGTAGCAGTCCTCACAGTCCCGTTCGGCCGAAGCGGCCTGCAATTCGGTCTCGGAGGAATGGGCGGCGGCGGAGGCGGCAAATCCGGTAAACTGCCGTTCCAGTTTTCCCTTCGCCCGGCCGTCCAGCCCCCAGCCACCGGCCGTCTCCCGCACTTCGGCGAGGGCGGCCGAGAGGATCCGGTGGATGGCCAGGTCGGGATACCGCCGGATCGGGGAGGTGAAGTGGGCGTAATTCTGGAGCACCAGCCCGTAATGCCCGATCGGGCGGGGGTCGTACTTTGCCTTCATCATCGAGCGGAGGACCTGCCGGTGGAGCATCGTCCGATAGGGCTTATCCTCCGCCGCCAGCAAAATCTCCCGGAGCTTGCCGGCCGGCATCTCGGCCGTGACCCCTTCCGGGTCCTCCCCGACCGCCAGCAAGACCTGCCGGAGGGTCTCCAGCTTCTGGCCGTCCGGCTTTTCATGCACCCGGTAGACAAAGGGGAGCCCCAGCGACCGGCCGACCGAGGCGGCCGATTCGTTGGCGAGCAGCATAAATTCCTCAATCATCCGCTCGGCCTCCCCCCGCTCCCGGACAGCGACCCCCTGGCAGCGGCCGTCATCGCCGATCAGCAGCTTACATTCGGCGCTGTCGATCTCCGGCACCCCACGGCCCGCCCGGATTCCCTCCCGGAGGGCGTAAAGCCGGTGGAAAACCGGCAGGAGCGGGAGGACATCCCGGTATTTTTCCAGGAGGGCGGGGTCCTGTTCCCCACCCAGCAGCCGGTTGACCTCACTGTACACCCCTTTGACCCGGGAGCGGATGACCGACTTGACAAACCGGAAGGAGCAGAGTTTGCCGCTCCCGTCCAGCTCCATCAGCGCCGAGAAAGCGAGCCGGTCCTCACCGGGGTTTAACGAACAGATGCCGTTCGATAACCCTTCCGGCAGCATCGGCACCACCTGGTCGGCGTAGTAGACGCTGGTCCCCCGCCGGAAGGCCTCCCGGTCGAGGGCGGAACCGGCCTCGACATAGTGGGAGACGTCGGCGATGTGGACGCCGAGGGAGAAGCCGTTCCCGGTCTCCCGGATGGAGACCGCGTCGTCGAGGTCTTTGGACTCGGCCCCGTCGATCGTGAAGATCACTTCCTCCCGCAGGTCCAGCCGCCCGTCCAGTTCCTCCGGCAGGATCCCCCGCCCGGCGAGGAACTTTGCCTCCCGCACCGCCTCCTCGGGGAACTCCCGGACGATGCCGGCCGCCTCGAGGATCGACTGGGCGCAGTGGACGGCCATATCCCCGTCGCCGTACCGTTTCACCAGCCGCGCCTGGTAATCCCGGTGGCTCTCCCCCCGCCGGAGGATTTCCACCAGCACCCGTTCGCCGTTTTCGACCTTCTCCGCCCCCTTCAGCGGCAGGTCGCCGTCCCAGGCCCCCGGCAGCTCGACCGAGGCCATGGGCCCAAACTTCCGGACAATCCCGGCGTAAAGGGGGCTGCCCATCTCGAGGATACGGGTGATCTCGCCGCTCTCCAGGCCGTCCTTCTCTTTCTGGACGGTCAGCTCGACCTTGTCCCCCGGCAGCGCCCCCCGGAGTTTGGAGCCGGGGATGAAGATGTCCCGGTTCTCCCCCTTTTCCTCCACCCGGACAAAGCCGAAGGTGGGCTTTAACCGCACCAGCTCCCCGGTAAGGCTCTTCCCCCGGCCGGTAACCCCCAGCGGCACCCGCCGGCGGGCCAGGTAGTAGCGCCCGTCCTCCTTTTTGACCGAGCCGGCGCGGACGGCGGTCTCCAGCAGCCGTTCCAGCTGCCCGTCGGAGAGCTTCAGTTTCTTTTGCAGGCCGGAGAAGGAAAGCCCTTCCTCCCCCGCCTTTTGCAGGTTCTCAAACAGGCGCCCGATCTGCGCCCCAAATGCCTTCGCCCCGGACTTATCCCGCCGGGGCAGTTTTTTTCCTTTCTTTCCTTTCAAATCTTTTCCTCACTTTGCTTTCTCTTAATCCAAAAAGCAAGCTTTTTGGATTATATTTGACATCCGGGCTGCATGCCTCCCTGCGGTCGACACTTGCCCGGATCAAGGTATTTTTCCCGCCGTACATGCCGCCGGGAAAAATGTGATTTAATTTCATACCGCACAGAACATTTTTGGATTGACAAAACCGCTAAGCCCCCACCCATTTAAATGGAGAAATGCGCAGCATTTCCATCCGCCATTCTTTATTTTTCATTCTTCCCTACTTCATTAAAAAGAAAAGGCCCTGCGTTTCTGTCGCAGGGCCAAACCGTTCATTGCATATAGACCGAAAGAATAGCGGTCAGTACCGTCAGGACTACGAAAATCACGCCGCCGATTTTGGTCAGGCGGACCAGGATGGCATCCATTGTCCGGCCGCTGTTTTTTCCGAAGTAGGACTCTGTGCTGGCGAAGCTGGAACCCAGGCCGCCCTGCTTAGGCTTCTGGAGCATCGTGGTGATGATAATCATGATGCAGGCCAGCAGCAGGAAGATCCCCGCGACAATCTCAAATGCGTTCATAAAATTTTAACATTCCTTTCCAAACCCGCGGCGTACCGCGAAAACCAATACCGATTCCCATATAGTATACCACACCGGACGCCGCTTTGCAAGAGGCATGCAGCCCTTTTTTCCGGTTATTTCACCTCAAACTCGACGTAAAGGGCGTTGTGGTCGGACCGGCCGTTGACCGGCATCAGCACCTGGTTTATCTCCAGCGTATCGGCGGTATAGAGGACGTTGTCGATCGCCTGGGTCGGCCAGTCGAGGCCGTGGTAGGTGGCATAATAGGTCTCGTCGTTGTTGACGCTGTCCAGCTTGTCCAGCAGGACGTCCAGCTCGTCGAAGGACTGGATGTTGAAGTCCCCGGCGACGATAATGTATTCGCTCTCGTCGGCGTCCACCTCCAGCGCCAGCTCATACAGCTGCTGGGCCCGCCAGTCGGTCCGGAGGTAGTTTAAATGCACATTGTAGATGGAGAGGTCGACCCCGTTAACCTCGACGTCGGCGTGGAAGTAGCCGTTGTGCATCTCGATCTGTCCGAGATTGTTGTAATCGTCCCGTTCGGCGATCTCCCCGTCGGTCAGAAGGGAGGTGCCGATGGTGCCGGTGTCGTAGTCGTCGTCCTTGCCGTAGAGGTAGTAGTCGTAAATCCCTTCGGCATACATCTCCGCCTGGTTGACCCGCCCCGACCGGCGGACACCGAAGTCGGTCTCCTGCAGGAGGGTGATATCGGCGTCATAAAAGGCGATCTGTTCCCGCTGGGCGTCGGTCCCCTCGGCGCCGTACCGGACGTTCCAGGTCATCAGCGTAAAGGTCGTGCCCGGCTCCGGCTTCACCGAATAACCGGCCGCCACCATCGAAAAACTGAAGGCCGCCGCCATCAATAGGGCGGTCAGCCGTTTGTGCATCTTTCCCATTCACTTTCCATCCTTCATCGAGTTGCGAACGCAAAAATCGGCGCTGGCGCCAAAGTTACGAAAAAACGTGGGGCATCAGAAGTTTAGGGTCCAGCCCTTTTTAAATGGGCTTCGGCCTTGCGATGCAAGGCCATGAATTTGAGCTAGCTCAAATTCAGCGTATGTGGAGATAGGGTGACCATTTATTTCATAAATGGTCAGGTCTTGCGTAGCAAGACCGCAGAGCACCTTTCCCAGGCTCTCACCTAAAGTACTTCCGAAGCTGACCACAGCTTTGCCACTGATAACGAAGCGTGCGCAGCACCCAAAAAATAATCATAAAAAACAAACAATGGCGGCAGCAGAACCGCCGCCATTTCAGCTTGTCGAAAAAGCCCTGTAAAAGCAAAAAATAGACTTTTTGATACGCACAAAAATTAAATCACATTTTTTCCGGCGGCATGTACGGCGGAAAAAATACCTTGATCGGGACAAGTGTCGACCGTAGGGAGGCATGCAGTCCCGATGTTATCCTGTCGAAAAACTTGGTTTTCGACAGGCTGCAATGGCGGCAGCAGAACCGCCGCCATCTTATTATGCCCGTTTTATCCCCTTTTGTCAAGAGCCGTTATTCCGCCTCGGGAGTTTCGGCCGCCTGCGGTTCCGCCGCTTCCGGGGTTTCAGCCTCCGCCGGGGCTTCTTCCGCCGCCCCATCAGCCGCTTCCGCCGCCTGCCGCACCTGGTAAGCCTCCCGGTCCAGCTGGATATCGGTCGCGACCAGCTTGCCGTCCTTGAGTTTCTTCAGCCAGAAGGTGACCGGCAGCCGCTGCTGGGCGATGTCGCTGTGCAGCTCGCAGGCGCTCTTCAGCTCCCCGTCGGTGACGTAGGAGAGCCGGAAGTTGTAGACCTGCTCGCCGTCCTCCGCCTCTTCGGCCACCTGGCCGTTCTGGTAGAAGGAGTAGTAGCGGGAGAGGACGCCTTTGTGCATATAGGAGAGGAGCGGGTCGGGGGCTTCCTTCGGGTGCTCGGGGTCCTGGAGCCGGACCTCGGTGGCGCACTTGCCGCGGCTGTTGTAGCCGACGTCAAAGGTGACCAGGTACCGCCCGTCGGGGTCCTCTTCCAGCAGCCGGAGGAGGTTCTCGTCGGCGATGTGGTTCATATGGAAGAACCAGTCGGTGCCGTCGGCGCGGATAAAGCCGATCTTGTGGTCGGGCTTGTAGGAAAAGACGATGCCGTTAAGGCCCTTTTCCTCCCCCGGCTGGGGCAGGCTCTCGCCGTTGAAGGTGGCGCCTTCGCCGGTGCGGCTTTCCGGGGCGGTGTCGTCCAGCTGCTCCATCTGTTCCAGCTGGCTGTTTTCCGGGTCGGGGTAGTTTTCCCGGAAGGACTTCAGAAGGGCCGCCCGCCCGGCGGGGCTGTACAGCCCGTCCTTGCCGAAGGAGGGGTACTCCTTTTTGCGGACCGCGAGGTAGCAGAGGCAGCGGGTGATCAGCTCGGGGTAATCCCGCCCCTCGTCCTCCAGAAACCGCCGGAAGACCGACAGGTCCCCCGCCTCGGCCGCCAGCCGGACAAAGCTCATCACCACATCCGGCTGTTTGCGGCGGTCATAGAGGAGGTGGCAGGCGCCGTCCTCGGCCATCCGGTCTTCCGACAGAAGCATCGACGCCGCGTAAAACGCCTCCCCGAAGTATCCGGCGTTGTAGAGGGCCTCCTCCGCCGTCTCATAGTCCTCGGCCAGCAGCGCCGCCTCCCCCACCAGCCGCCGGAAGGCGGTGTTGTCGGGGGCCTGTTCCGCTAAACTCTCGGCCGCGATAATAATCTTGTCAATGGTGTCAAAATCTTCGGCGTCGGCCGCCGCCGCCAGCTCATCGCAGAGGGCGGAGACCATCCGCTTCTGTTCGCTGTTGGGGGAGAGGCGGATCGCCTCCCGGAGGGAATCCGGGCTGAACTGCCAGGCGTAGACCGCCTCCTGGACCTGCCGGGCGGCCTCCTGCATCACCTGGGCGTCCCGTTCCTTCCGGTCCCGGGGGCCCGCCGGGGCATAATCGGCCATAATCGCGCTATAGGAGATCGAACGGACGGTACCGTCCTCCATCCGCAGCCGGATGCGGTGCTCGCCCATCTCGTCCAGCACCCCCGTCCAGATGAGCTTGCCGCCCAGCACCACCGTCACCCGGTCGCCAATCCGATAATCCGTCAAAAAATCTTCCCGAACCGCCATAAAAATGCGCCTCCTAATAAAATTATAATAGTATAAAGCAGCGGGAGAGACCGTCCGCAAACAGTCTCTCCCTGCACACTTACGTTTAAAAAACCGCTAAATGGATTTAACCCTATCACGCCGAAGCAAACAGCTGGACCCAGTAGATATCCCCGTCTGACTCGTAGTACCCCAGCCCCATATACCGGTAGCTGGAATTGACAATATTGGAGCGGTGGGTCGGCGATTCCAGCCAGGCCTTGACGACGCTCTGGACCGAGGTATAGTTCATCGCGAGGTTCTCCCCGCTGCCGGCGGCCTTGACGCCGTGTTCGGCGAGGATGGTGTACCATTCGCTCCCGTCGGGGCGCTTGTGGGAAATACTGCCCATCAGGGCCTGTTCCCGGGCCCTCGCCTGGGCGGCGCTCGTCAAAGCGTCCGAAAGGGTCAGGGCGGAAAGCCCCTCCTTCTGCCGGACCGTATTGATCTCCCGAAGCAGTTCGTCCGCCATCTCGCTTGTATCCACCGGTTCCTCTTCGATGAGGGCGCCGGAGTCGTCGAACTGGTAGGCGGTGCCGCCGATTGTCAGGCTGCCGGTGGCCATCGCGCCGCTTTCATCGAAGTAATAGCGCTTGCCGTCCAGCTCCAGCCAGCCGGTCTGCATCACCCCGGAGCTGTCCATATAGTACCATTTCCCGCCGGTGTAGACCCAGCCGGTCTTCATCACGCCGCCGCCGTTTAAAAAGTACCAGACGCCGTTTAAATGGAGCCAGCCGGTTTTCATCGCCCCGCTCGCCTGGAGGTAATACCAGGCGCCGTCGACAAACACCCAGCCGGTCCTCATCGCGCCGGACGCGTCCATGTAATACCAGGTCCCGCCCACCTGCTGCCAGCCGGTCTGCATAACGCCTGAGCCGTTAAAGTAGTACCAGGTCCCGCCGATCTGCCGCCAACCGGTCGCGTAGCCGCTGCCGGTGGTGTAGCGCCACTGGGAGCCCGACTGCTGCCAGGCGGCCGAAGCCGGCATGGCAAGGGCGGACGCCGCCACCGACGCCGAAAACAGTATCGCTGTAAGTTTCTTTATCCAAGGTTTCATGTTTGCGGTAGTCCTTTCCGCGGTGCAGATGTATAAAATAGCCCTCGGGGCCCTTTTCCCAAAGGCCCGTTCAGGAAATATTGATTATACAATTCAGAGTATATCACTTAGCCCGCTATCCGTCAATTCTTTCCCCGTATCGATTGTGTAAACATTTTTGGAATTTCCTGACAGGCAGGCTGGCTTCCGCCCGGCCTTACCCTCTTCATAATATATACACGGGAAAAGGGGAAAAAGTTGCAGCAAAAAAGGATTTTTTTGTGGGAAATATTTCTGTCGGAATTTTTTTATGATTATATTTTGGGTGCTGCGCACGCTTTGTTATCAGTGGC
>DVHA01000212.1 GCA_018712425.1 Candidatus Faecivivens stercoravium
GGAGGAGATCCTGGGGGAAGACCTCTCCGACCGGCCGCTGGTGGCGGACGACCGCCGGAAGATCTACCGGCTGCGGGAAGAACGCCTTTCCCTCTACACCCGTTACGCCGACCGGATTGTCCGCAACCGCAGGACCAAGGAAGGGACCGAGGCGGCACTGGCGGAAGCGCTGGACGGCCTGATTAAAACGGAATAAATTGGATACAATCCTTCTGCGGGCTGTCTGGGGAGATCTCCCCGGATGGGGCGCAGAAGGATTTTTTCTTTTAGTCCAAAAAGCGAGCTTTTTGGACTATTTGACATCTGGGCTGCATGCCTCCCTCCGGTCGACACTTGCCCAGATCAAGGTATTTTTCCCGCCGTACATGCCGCCGGGAAAAATGTGATTTAATTTTTTGAGCGCATCGGTAAGGTTCTTTTCTTTTTTGGCAGGAGTTTTTCGATGAGCTGAGTTCCCTTAAAGAGGAAGCCTGAGACTGTCGAAAACAAGTTTGGCGGAAACGTAAGAATCGGCGCTGGCGTTAAAGTAATAAAGAAACGTGCGAAGAATAAAAAGTTTTACTCGATTTTTTTCAAAAAATCGCGAGAATCCAAGGAGCAGAGCTCCTTGGCAGGCACCCACTTTCTGTACTTCCGAAGCTGACCACAGCTTTGCCACTGATAACGAAGCGTGCGCAGCACCCAAAAAATACTCAAAAAAAGACTTTTTCGACAGTTTCAAATGGGGAGCGGAATACCATCCGCCCCTTTTTGCGTCCCTTTTGTAAATTTTTACCTTTCCTTTACCAAAACCTGCCGGTTCCCTTTTCATCGCGGCGGTAAACTGAAGATGGAAAGAAAGCCGGGTACCCCGTCCGGCATGTTTTGGAGGTGTCCGTTATGTTAAGCGGTATTCTGTTCATCCTCGCACTCCTCTCCCTCGGCCTGCTGTTCGGCGCCGTCCGCCGGGCCCAGAAACGGGCGGAACCGGCGGATGGGGATGTCCAGCCGGCTGTGCGCCGCTGCTACCGCGGGTTCCTCTGTTACCTGGCCGCGGCGGCAGGCCTGCTGGCCCTTTTAAACCTGCTGATTGCCGTCCTGTAAACCGCCGGACAAGCTGAAATCAACTGAAAACGCAAAACAGCCGCAGTTTGGGCAGAACTGCGGCTGTTGTTTTTCTATACGGCGGCCTTCCCTTCCGGCTTACCGGCCCTTAAACCCGCCGCAGGCAAAGACAGACGCAAGCGGCGAGGCCGGAAACCCGGTCCCGCCGCCTGAAAAGCCAGCCCTCTTTATTCCTCAAAGTTGCACTTGGTAACCGCCATCCGGTGGAGGGATTCGGGCGTCACCTTATAGAAGGGGATATGCCGGTTGATGCCGGCGATCTGTTCCATATCTTCCGCCGTCAGCGCGAAGTCGAAGATATCGCCGTTTTCCCGGATGTGTTCCGGCGAGCGGCTGCCCGGCACCGGCCCGAAGCCCATCTGGATGTGCCAGCGGAGGACGACCTGGGTCGGGGTTTTGCCGTGCTTCGCGGCAAGGGCGGTAATCACCGGGTCTTCCAGCAGCTCCCGGCTGCCGTGGCCCAGCGGGAACCAGGCCTGGAGGACAATCCCGTGGGCGTCGCAGAAGGGCTTCACCACTTCGGCGGGGAAATAGGGATGGGCCTCCACCTGCATCACCATCGGCGGGATCTCGCAGCTTTGGAGCAGTTCCTCCAGCTTCTCCACCGGGAAGTTGGAGACGCCGATCGCCCGCAGTTTCCCCTCTTTATACGCCTTTTCCAGCATATGGTAGGCGTAGATATAGTTATTGACCGGGTGGTGGAGCAGCATCAGGTCGATGTAGTCGAGGTCCAAGCGCTTCAGCGTCCCGTCGATGGCCCTGTTGTTTTCGTAAAGGGTCGGGCCCAGCTTGGTCTCGAGGAAATACTCCTCCCGTTTCAGGCCGGACTTTTTCAGTCCCTGGCCCACTTCCACCTCGTTGCCGTAGCGGTTGGCGGTATCGATCAGGCCGTAGCCGTGATGCAGGGCGAACGCGACGTTGTCGATGATCTGGTCGCCCGTCTGGTTGATGGTGCCGAAGCCCAGCTGGGGCATTTTGACGCCATTTTTCAGCGTGATCCATTCCATATTCATACGCCTCCTGTATGTTGAGACTGTCGAAAAACAAGTTTTTCGACAGAGTAACATCCGTGCTGCATGCCTCCCTGCGGTCGATACTTGCCCGGATCAAGGTATTTTTTCCGCCGTACATGCCGCCGGAAAAAATGTGATTTAAATTTTACAGCGCATCGAAAGATTTCTTTTCTCTGTTTAGCAGGACTTTTTCGACAAGCTGATGTTTTCTGTTATTTCGGCTGGTAGCGGAGCCAGAGGACGTCCCCTTCCAGCTGTTTGACTTCCAAAAGCCGGAGGGCCACCGGCGGATGGGGCGGCAGGAAATCCGCATTTTCAAAGATCGAGACGGCGGTGGTGCTGCCGTCGGCGATGGGCGTCAGGACGAGGCTCAGCTCATCCAGCAGCCCCTCCCGGAGAAACGACCAGTCGGCCACCCCGCCTCCGGCCACCATCAGCCGCCGGATGCCGAAGCGGACAAGAAGCTTCCGGGCCAGCAGCCCGCAGTCCAGCCGGTCTTCCCCGGCAAAAACGTAGGAGATGCCCCGCTCCCGTAAGTAGCGGAGATACCCGTCCGACGCCTTCCCGGTCAGCGCCTCGATCACATAGGCCGGGGCACGGCCCTTCTTCTCGAGGATAGCTGTCGAAAATGCCAGCCGCCCCATCGGGTCGACCGAGACGATGAAGTTGCCGGTCGCCCGGCCTTCCTCGCTCACCCAGTCCTCCCGGGGGAGCGGTTCCCCTTCCGGCAGCTTATCCGGCGCGTACCCGTCGGCGTACCCGCC
>DVHA01000213.1 GCA_018712425.1 Candidatus Faecivivens stercoravium
AAGTTTAGGATCAAACCCTTTTTAAAGGGTTTGCGGGAATGGAAGGGGCAGAGCCCCTTCCCAGGCGCTCACCTGCCGTACTTCCGAAGCTGAACACAGCTTTGCCACTGATAACGAAACGTGCGCAGCACCAAAAAATACTCCAAAAAGACTTTTTCGACAAGCTGCTCTTTTCTTTTTTATGAGGAATCTTCAAATTTATAAATCCCATTCCCTCTTTCCCAGCGCCTTAAACATCCACCGTTTATACGCCTCCACCCCCGGCTGGTCAAAGGGGTTGACGCCCAGCATCCCGCTGGACAAGACGCAGGCGTACTGGAAAAAGGCGAACAGTTCCCCGAAGGTCTCCTCGTCAATCCGGGGGACCGAAAGGGTCAGCACCGGCAGCCGCCTGCTGTGGGCGGTGCGGGTCGCCTCCGCCGCCGCGGCGTTTAAGTCGCCGTAGTCCTTGCCATCAAGGTAATCAAACCCGTCGGACACCCCGTCCGGGGCGAGGGACAGCTTTTCCCCCGTCTCCCCGACTTCCAGGAAGGTTTCAAAGAGGATGGGGCTCCCCTCCTGGACAAACTGCCCGACCGAGTGGAGCTCTTCCGAATACGCCGACGCCACCGGGAAGAGGCCTTTCCCCTCTTTCCCCTCGCTTTCGGCAAACAGCTGGATCCACCACTTGTAAAACCATCCAAACGCCGGTTCAAAGGAGGCGAGCATCTCCACCCGGTACCCCGCCTCGTAGAGCAGATGCCGGGCGGCGGCGTAGAGGAGGGCCGGGTTCTCGCCGGGCGGCAGGCTGTAAACCGCCTCCCGCATCTTCCGGGCGCCCCCCGTCACCTTCCGGATATCCACCCCCGCCACCGCCGCCGGCAGCAGCCCGACGTTTGACAGGGCAGTGTACCGCCCGCCGATATCGGTCGGGAACGGGAGGAAGGTGAAGCCTTCCTTTTGGCAGAGCGCTTCCAGCGGCGAACCGATCGTCCCGGTGGCGATGACCCGGGCGGGGTAATCCGCCCCATATTTTTCCCTGAGGGCCCGGCGCAGCACCCGGAAGGCCGCCCCCGGTTCCAGCGTCTCAAAGTTTTTGGCGATGCAGTCGATATAAAAGTCCTTTCCTTCAAGGGAGCGGAGCATCCGGTTCATCGCCGGGGCGGAAAGGGTGTTGCCCGCCCAGATGATTTCGGGGTTTCCCGGCCTTTTCAGCGCCTTTACCATCGACCGGGCGGCGT
This sequence comes from Candidatus Faecivivens stercoravium, assembly GCA_018712425.1. Classification (GTDB taxonomy): domain Bacteria; phylum Bacillota; class Clostridia; order Oscillospirales; family Ruminococcaceae; genus Faecivivens; species Faecivivens stercoravium. The sequence continues at coordinate 1,221 of DVHA01000213.1, forward strand.
TGTTGGAACCGCCCACTCCGATCACCACAAAGGCGTCCGCCTTTTGCCGGATTTCCCCGGCAATCGATTCCAGACGGGACAAAGTGTCCTCCCCGGCCCATTTTTCAAGCTCCATCCAGCCGGTGCTCATCGGGTCGAGCCCCATCTTCTCCTTCATCCCGGCCAGCAGCGGCGCGTATTTCTCCGCCTCCGCCCGCAGTTTCTCGTCGGTGAGCCGTCCGGTCTGGTCCGCAAAGGTCAGTTTCAGCATGTTTTCCCCTCCTTTTATTGCCCACAGGGATGCCCGTACTCGTCCATCGGGTCAAGCGCCCGGTCTTTCATACAGAGGTGGACCGAAGCCGTCTTGAAGGTCCCCGGCAGGGCGAGGATATTGGGATGCGGGCCCACAAACTTCTTCATCGCGTCAGAGAGCGCCTCTTCAAAGGTCGCCCGGGTCTTCAACCCCATCCCCCTGGCGTAGCCCGGTTCCTGGGCGCCGACGATATAGATGGCCGAGGTGTTCATCTCGGCAATATGCCCGCAGGAGACCATCGAAAAGCCGTGGAAGGGGTGGAAGGCGTTGGCGAACCGGTATTTCCGGATGTATTCCTCATTGGTCGCGAAGTATTCCCCGTACCGGTCGAGGTCGGGAAGGGTGTTCATATAGTCGTGCTGGAAAAGGTCGTACATCTCCCGCAGGTAGGGCCACCGCTCGTCGTGGAAATAGCCGTTGCAGAGGGAAGAGCAGAGGATGACGCACCGGTCGCTCATCACCCGCTTAAACCGCAGCACCTGGGCCGAAAGGGCCTGCATCATCATAATCGGGTTGGTGCCCATCCCGTCGCCGTAATGGAACTTCTGGGGCATCCCGAAGACCAGGACGTCGTACTTCTTTTCCGCCCAGTGGACATAGGTGCGCCGGTCGGCGTCCACCCAGGAGCGGGGCATCATCTCCGCCGCGTACCCCGACCAGATGGAGATCTGCCGGGACTTGGAGTCGAGGACGGCGTCGCAGCAGAAGAAGGGATGGCCCATCTTTTCTTCCATATGCATCCCAATTTCGTTGAACTTGGTGCGCATCAGGCTCCCGCCGTTGACCGGGGTGAAATCCGGCCGGTGCATGACCGACGGGGTGTGGTGGGAGGCAATCGACCGCCAGTTGGTGATGCCGGTGGCGCAGTGCTTATACCCGCCGGAGTAGCCGCCGTAGGGGTTGCCCTGGACGTGGCCGATGAGGATCGGCAGGTCGCATTCGTAGACATACCGGTTCATCCAGACCGGGTCCCCCCGCCCGGTGACGCCGAGGTCGACCATATGGGCCGCGTCCTCCGAGTCGTGGCTGATGATCTGGCCGGTGGGCCAGAAGGCGTTATACAGTTCCTCCCCGAAGATCGCCTTCGCGTCCGCCGCCGTCGAACGGGGATGGAGGCCGTTGGAGATGATAAAGAGGATGTCTTCCTTCCGGACCCCTTTGGCGTAAAGCTCCTCGAGGATATATTTGACGGCCAGCTTGCGGTGGCTGGTGGGCTGTTCGCCGCCCTTGACCCGGTCGGGGATGACAAAAGCCACCTTCGCCCCCGGGAAGGCCAGCTCGGAGAGGGGCGGCATCCCGATGGGATGGCGGAGGCTCTCCCGATAGGCCGCCTCCAGCTGCCCCTCGGGGATGCAGGGCGGGTCGGGGACGGTGACGCCTGGGATAAAGACGTCGGTCGAGTCGGGGAGGTCGGCGCCCATTGTCCCGGCGCCGTATTCAAATTCAAAATGTTTCATCGTTTCAGCCGCCTTTCTCATTCTCCGCGGAGGTAAAGCCGCACAATCTCCAGGTATTCTTCCGGATAGAAGCCGATCTCGCCGGTAAACCGGGTGAGGGCAATGAGCCCCCCGTCAATCTCGGGGATGGTCCGCAGCATCGAGGCGTTATCCGCTTTCAGCCCGCCGCCGTAGACCACCGGCTTCCCGCCGGTCTCTTCTTTGATAAACCGGGCGATCTTCTGGATGTAATCCCGCCCGGCCGGGGTCTTCCCGGGGCCGATCGACCAGACCGGCTCGTAGCCGATGACCAGTTCCCCGTCCCCGGCCTCCCGCAGGCCAAAGTCCAGCTGCCGCCTAATCGTCTCCTGCCAGACCGGCTGCTGCGCTTCGGTCTCGCCGACGCAGTAGAGGACCTTCAGCCCCCGGTTCACCGCCGCCTTGACCTCCTGGCCCAAAACCTTCCCCACCGCGTCCGGGTTATCGACGCCGGCGGCACCGAGCACCGCCGCCAGCTTGTTCCGCTCCTCACAGTGGCCGATGATGGTCCAGCTGCATCCGGCGGCCGCAGCGGCCGCAGCGGGGAGGCTGGTGGTCAGGGCACCGAAGTTGCCGCCGGGGGACAAGTCGGTCCCGCTGACGCCCTGGCTGCCGATCTCCAGCCTGCTCCCCTCTTCCCGCGCCGCGGCGGCGGTGAGGAGGTGCATTTCCGGGAAAAAGGCGGCGAACGCGGCATCCGGATAGCCGGTGATCCCCTGCTGGATTGCCGAAACGACCGCCCCGCCCCACTTTTCAAAGGGGGCAATCCGGTTGACGCCGCCGTAGACGGGCGGCAGGTCAAACCGCTTGAGGTTTAAGAAAATATACCGCATGATTTTCTCCTTTCCAGATCATAGAACCGCCATCTCCGGCAGCGCCCCGCCGGTCAGCGGCAGGGCGTACCGCTTAAAGGACTCGGTCACCCCGAAACCGTCCGGGGAAATGTACCCTTCCGGCAGTTTTTTCTCATGGAGCATGACCGATTCAAAGGGGGTGAGGAACAGTTCGGTTTGATACCCTTCCCCCGGCAGCCGCCGGATGGCGGCCATTTGGCCCGATTCGCCCGCCAGCGCCGCCCGGACGGCAAACCGGCCGATTGCCGCTGCCTCTTCCCGGTCGGTGCCGCTCTGCCAGGCGGCCGACGCCCGCCCCAGCAGCCCCGGCTTCTCGGCCCGCGCCTTATAGCCCAGTTCCCGCTGGACCATCCCCGCCAGCGCCCCGCCGACGTCCCCGAAATAGACGTCCCGGCCGGCGGTAAAGGCCGGTTCGGCGACCGGTTCGCCCTTTTCGTCCCGGAGCCCTTCGCTGGCGACCACCAGCAGGCCGGATTTCTCCTTGAGCTTCCCCTCAACCGCCTGTAAAAACCGCTCTTTGGAAAACGGCCGCTCGGGAAGCAGGATGAGGTCGGGCCCTAAACCGTCTCCCTGGTCCGCCAGGGCGGAGGCCGCCGCCACCCATCCGGCATTCCGGCCGGAAGTCTCAAGGATCACCACATGGATCGGGAGCGAACGGATATCCGCCGCCAGTTCCCGCGCCGACCCGGCGATGAACCGGGCGGCGCTGCCGTAGCCGGGAGCATGGTCGGTGACGGCGATGTCGTTGTCCATCGTCTTGGGGATGCCGACCACCTGGATGTCAAACCCCATCTCCCGGCAGGCCCGCCAGATCTTCCCGGCGGTGTCCATCGTCCCGTTGCCGCCGCCGGGCAGGAGGCAGTCGATCCCCTCTTCCCGCAGCAGACGGGCGATTTCCCGGTATTCCGGCTCTTCCAGATGGTCTCGGGAGGAACCGATCGCGCTGCCGGGGGTAAAGGGCAGCAGCCGGAGCCGGTTGTCCGGCACCGCCCGCAGATCAATCAGCGAGCGGCGGAGCAGCCCGCCGCTCCCCCCTCTTGCCGCGAGGATTTTCCCGACCGAGGGGTGCTTTTTCGCCTCATCGACGGCCCCATACAGGGACGCGTTCAGCACCGCCGTCGGCCCGCCGCCATGTAAAAACAACAGATTTTTCATCGGTCTCCCACTTTCTTAAAGTTTTTAAGTAACTAGACTCAAAACAACCACCCTGCCACAGCCTGAAAACCGGCGCTGGCGTTAAAATCACGCAGAAACGAGCGGTAATCAAAAGTTTAGGGTCCAGCCCTTTTTAAAGGGCTGGCGGGCATCCAAGGGGCAGAGCCCCTTGGCAGGCTCCCACTTCCCGTACTTCCGAAGCTGACCACAGCTTTGCCACTGATAACGAAGCGTGCGCAGCACTCAAAACATGATCAAAAAATACATTTCGACGTCCCTGCCACTTGTTCAGTCATCTCCCTGAATGCAAAACCGTTCGATGACCGCCGCGGCCGCCCCCCGGGCGCCGCCGTAATGGTCGAAGGGGAGGAAACGGATGGCCACCTCCTGGGCGTTGAGGCCGTAGAAATGCCGCTGGGCCTCCCGCAGGAGGGTCTCCCGGTTTTCAGGGAGGCGGAAGAGGTAGCCGTCGACCAGCACCTGGCCGGGGCTGATGAGGTTGACAACCCCCGCCAGCGCCAGCCCGAGGTAGCCGACCGCCCGGTCCATCACCTCCCGGACATCCGGGTCCCCCGCCTCCTGGGCCTGCAGCACCATCTTCATATCCGGCGGATTTTCTCCCGCAATCTCCCGCAGGACCGCCGCCCGGCCGAACTGTAAGAGCTGCTCGCAGTCCCGGAGGATCGCCGTCTCGCCGGTCACCCCTTCCAGGCATCCCCGCCGCCCGCAGGTCGGGCAGATCGGGCCGTCCGGCTGGATGACCATATGCCCGATTTCCCCGGCGCCGGAGGTGCTGCCGGAAAGGAGCTCGTTGCGGATAATCAGCGGGCAGGCAATCCCTTTGGAGACGAAAAAGTAGGCGAAAAGGTCGGGAAGTCCCCCGCCGCAGAACAGTTCCTGCCCCGCCGCCCGCATCCGGACGTTGTTGTCGATGAGGACAGGGAACCCGAGACGCTCGGCAAGGTCGCCTGCGACCGGCTTGCCGGTCCAGCCGGTCCGCGAAGCCCGGACGACCCCCTGTTCCCGGCTGACAAAGCCCGGCAGGCCGATCCCCGCCCCCAGCACCGGTACCGGCGCGAGGGCAGCCAGTTCCGCCAGCTGCCCGGCCAGCGTCTCCACCATCTCGCCGTACCCGTCGGGCGCCGCCGGGTAAATCCGCCGGACCAGCGGTTCCCCTGTCAGGTCGTACAGCCCCACCGCCGTCTCATACGGCCCCAGTTCCACCCCGAGGGCATACCCGGCGGACGGGTTGAACCGCAGAAGGTTCGGCCGCCGCCCGCCCCCCGACGGGGCCGGCTGTTCCACCAGAAGCCCCTCTTCCAGCATCCCGGCGACGCTGGTCGTGACGGTGGGCAGCGTCAGGCCCAGTTCCTCCGCCAGTTCGGTCCGGGTGACCGGCGCCCGGCGGTAGAGGAGCGAGCGGATATTGCGGCGGTTGCGGCGGCGGACATCCGACAGGCCGCGGTAGCGTTCACCCGACATTTGGCATTCTCCTTTCTTAAAAAGTTTAAGAAACTAGTTTCAGTATACAGGATGCCGGCCGGTTTGGCAATCGGTATCCTGCACAATCTTATTGGGGCGGATTTGGGCAGAACGGCATCCTTCCGAGTGGAAAGGGTGCCGTTCTGTTTTTTTGATTATGTTTTGGGTGCTGCGCACGCTTCGTTATCAGTGGCAAAGCTGTGGTCAGCTTCGGAAGTGCGGAAAGTGGGAGCCTGGGAAAGGGCTCTGCCCTCTCCACTCCCGCAAACCCTTTAAAAAGGGTTTGATCCTAAACTTGTAATTGACCCCCGTTTCTGCGTGATTTTAACGCCAGCTCCGGTTTTATGGTTTATTTGCCTTT
>DVHA01000021.1 GCA_018712425.1 Candidatus Faecivivens stercoravium
GCGTGACGCCTGACCGGATTGAGGTCCTCGTCCACCGGGAGAGCATTGTCCATTCGATGGTCGAGTTTGACGACTACGCGGTGCTGGGCCAGTTCGGCGTCCCGGACATGAAGATCCCGATCCAGCTGGCCTTGACCTACCCTGACCGCCTGCCCTGCCCGACCGGGCGGCTGGACCTCGCCGCCATCGGCAAACTCACCTTTGCCAGGCCCGACCTCGACACCTTCCTCTGCCTCCGGGCGGCCCTCACCGCCATTGGCCGGGGCGGCCTTTACCCGGCGCTGCTAAACGCTGTCAACGAGCAGCTGGTCGCCCGCTTCCTCGCGGGAAAGCTGCCCTTCCTCGCGATCGGCGACCTCGCGATGGAGTCCCTAAACCTCTCGGTCCCCGGCCCGGTCACCCTCTCCGGCATCGAAGAGGCGGAGGCGCTGGCCGAAGACTTCGTCCGTGCCCATACCTGAACTTTTACCGTAAACCCCAGGAGGTATCATGCGTACAATCCTTATTACCATCCTCATCTTCGCCGTCATCATCTTCATCCACGAGTGCGGCCATTTTGCCGCCGCCAAGCTCTGTAAAGTCCGGGTCAACGAGTTTGCCCTCGGCATGGGCCCGACCCTCTTCCACTTCGGGAAAGGGGAGACCCGCTATGCCCTGCGGCTTTTCCCGATCGGCGGCTTTGTCAGCATGGAAGGGGAGGACGGCGGCTCCGGCGACCCCCGGGCCTTCTGCAACCAGAAGGTCTGGAAGCGGATCCTGATCGTCTGCGCCGGCGCCTTCATGAACCTGGTCCTGGGGTTTATCGTTGTCCTCTTGATGACTATCCCTTCCGACCGGCTCCCGTCGATGACTGTCGCCCAGTTTTACGAAAACGCCTCGACCGAAGCGACCGGCCTCCAGGCGGGGGACGAAATCCTCCGGGTCAACGGCCGCAGCATCTGGGTCGACAGCGACCTCATCTACACCCTCTCGACCGACGAGGACGGGGTGGTGGACATGGTCGTCCGGCGGGACGGGGAGAAGGTCGAGCTCTCGGACGTCGCCTTTACGACCCAGGACGGGACCCTCGTCATCGACTTTACGGTGCAGGGCGTCCCCGCCAACCTCCCGAACGTCCTCAGCTACTCCTTCCGTAAAACTGCCTCGATCGGGCGGCTGGTCTGGATTGCGGTGGGGCAGCTGATCACCGGCCAGTCGTCGATCAACGAGCTCTCCGGCCCGATCGGCACCGCCCAGGCAATCGGCCAGGCGGCGAGCGCCGGCCTCTCCACCGTCATGTACCTCTTCGCCTTTATCACCATCAACGTCGGTATCTTCAACATCCTTCCGCTCCCTGCCCTCGACGGCGGGCGGCTGATTTTCCTGCTGTTTGAGCTGATTACCCGCCGCCGGATCAAACCGGAGCACGAAGCCTATGTCCACTTTGCCGGCTTTGTCCTCCTGATCCTCCTGATCATCTTTGTTTCCTATCACGATATTGTCAATCTCATCCGTGGGTGATATAATAGAATTATCTGTCGAAAGAGCTGTGCTGGAACGTGGCAATCGGCGCTGTCGCTAAAGTCACGAAGCAACGTGCGGCAATCAGAAGTTTAGGATCAAACCCTTTTTAAAGGGTTTGCGGGAGTGGAGAGGGCAGGGCCCTTTCCCAGGCGGTCACTTTCTGTACTTCCGAAACTGTCCACAGCTTTGCTGCCTGTAACGAAGCGTGCGCAGCACACAAAATATAATCATAGAGTATAATCAAGGTGATCATGATGTCCAAACGAAACCTCATCCCCGTCCGGGTCGGAAACCTGACGCTGGACGGCAGCCATATCTATATCCAGTCGATGCTCTCGGTCCCCAGTACCGACATCGAAGGCAACGTCCGCCAGGCCAAAGCGCTGGAAGCGGCCGGCTGCGAAATCCTCCGGGTCGCGATCCCGGACAAAGCGGCGGTCGCACTGATCCCGAAGATCAAAGAAGCCATCTCCATCCCGCTGGTCGCCGATATCCACTTTGACTACCGGCTGGCATTGGAATCGCTGGCCGCCGGCATCGACAAAATCCGCATCAACCCCGGCAACATCGGCGACGACGGCCACGTCCGGGAGGTTGCCCGGGCCTGCGCCGCCCGGGGCGTCCCGATCCGCATCGGCGTCAACTCCGGCTCGGTCGAAAAGGAAATCCTCGCCCGCTTCGGCGGCCCGACCCCCGAAGCGCTGGTCGAGAGCGGCCTTTACCATGTGCGGCTTTTGGAAAACTGCGATTTTGACCAGATTGTCGTCTCCCTCAAGTCCTCCGACGTCCGGACGATGGTTGCCGCCTACCGGATGCTGGCCGCCTGCTGCCCCTACCCCCTCCACCTCGGCGTCACCGAAGCCGGCACCGAGCGGATGGGCCTCATCAAATCGGCCGCCGGCATCGGCAGCCTCCTCCTGGACGGCATCGGCGAGACCATCCGCGTCTCCCTGACCGCCGACCCGGTGCGGGAGGTCTACGCCGCCCGAGATATTCTCAAAGGCCTCGGTTACCCGACCGGCACCCCGAACCTCGTCTCCTGCCCGACCTGCGGCCGCACCCGCATCGACCTCATCCCGCTGGTGAACGAGGTCGAACAGCGCCTCCAGTCGGTCCATAAGGACATCACCGTCGCCTGCATGGGCTGCGTCGTCAATGGCCCCGGCGAAGCCCGGGAAGCGGACATCGGCATCGCCGGCGGCAACGGCTGCGGCGTGCTGTTTAAGAAGGGCCAGATTCTCCGCACTGTCCCGGAGGCGGATATCGTCTCCGAACTGATGAAAGAGATCGAGAAGCTGTAAGTTTTATATTAACGATTCAAAAATCATACCCTGTAACGTGGGAAAGGATGGAAAGACTTGCCCGGATGCAATTTCCTCACCATTTTCGGCGAATACCTTGCCGAACCGTTTTTGACCCTCTTCGATTCCGCCGAGATCCTCTCGCTGACCGCCGATGAGGAGGCCCAGCAGATCCGCGCCGAGGTCAAAAGCGAGAAATATATCGGGACTGAAGCGGTTTGGGACTGTCAGACGGCCGTTCTGCGGGCGACGGGGCTGCGCGTCTTCAAAATCCAAATGAAATACCTGCCGAGCCTCTTTTCGGCCGACCTTTTCCCGTCGATCGTCGAGGAATTGAAGACGGTCAATTCGGTCGTCAACGGCTTTTTTGAAGGGTCGGAGGCCCGGGTGGAGGGGGATACCCTCCACGTCACGCTGAAAAACGGCGGCCGGCAGATTCTCGAAAACGCCCACGTCGGCCGGGACATCGAGCGGATCATCCACGACCATTTCAGCCTCGCCCTCTCGGTTTCCTTTGAAGGGGAGGACGTGCTGTCGGCGGCCGATTTCCCGCCGCCCCCGCCTGTGTATTACGCCCCGCCGGAGCCCAAGCGCCAGGCCCCGCCGTCCCGCCCCGCTTCTCCCTCCGGTTACGGCGGGAACGGGGGAGGCCGCGGCTTTACCCGCCGGGACAGCGGCGTCAAGGAACCGACCGCCGTCTCGATCAATTTTGCGAACCTGCATCTGAAAGAAAGCGCGACCCTCCTAAAAGGCCGCAAGATCACGGCTGAACCGACCCCGCTGCGGGATGTAAATATCTCCAGCGGCACCGTCGTCGTCTGGGGGGACATCTTCGCCGCCGAGTCCCGCGACACCCGGGACGGCAGCAAGGTCATCCTGACCTACTCCTTTTCCGACTATACCTCCTCCAACATGTTCAAGATCATCGACGACGTGAAGAACAAGGAGCGTTACGACCTCTTAAAGGTCGGCGCCACCGTCCTTCTCAGAGGCGACGTCGTCGACGACAAATACGACCGGGAAATCTCGCTCAAGCCCTACGACATCATGATCGTCGAGAAAATCCCGAAGATGGACGAGGCACCCCAGAAGCGGGTCGAGCTCCACTGCCACTCCAAGATGTCCTCGATGGACTCGGTGGCGGAGGTTTCGGACATCGTGAACACCGCCGCCCGCTGGGGCCACCCGGCCGTCGCCATCACCGACCACGGCGTCGTCCAGGCTTACCCCGACGCGGTCGCGGCGCTGGACGGCGTCCGCAAGAAGGGGAGCAACCTCAAGCTGATCTACGGGGTCGAGGACTATTTTGTCAACGACTGCGAAAACGCCGTCCACGGCTCCGACAACCGTTCCCTCCGGGACGAGTTCATCGTCTTCGACGTCGAGACCACCGGCTTAAACCCCGCTTCCGAGCGGCTGACCGAAATCGGCGCGGTCCTCCTGGCAAATGGGGAAGTGAAGGACTCCTTTGACACCTTCGTCAACCCCGAACGCCCAATCCCGCCGGAAATCACCAAACTCACCAGCATCACAGACGAGATGGTGCAGGACGCCCCGAAGGAGGAGGAAGCCCTCCGGCAGTTCCTCGCTTTCGCCGGGGACCGGCCGCTGATCGCCCATAACGCCTCTTTCGACATGTCCTTTATCCGGGCGGCGGCAAACCGCCACGGCATTGACATTCCCCACACCTCGATCGACACCCTGACGATGGCCCGCAGCCTCTACCCGGAACTCGGGCGGTACAAGCTGGACGTCATTGCCAAGCACCTCGAACTGGAGGACTTCCACCACCACCGCGCCTGCGACGACGCCGCCATCCTCGGCAAGATCTTCCAGAAGATGATCGAACAGCTGGAGACGGAAGAGGACGTCCACTTTGTCGGGGAGCTGAACACCCACCTGCGGAGCGGCGACCCCAAACAGCTGAAGACCTACCACCAGATCCTGCTGGTCAAAAACAGCGTCGGGCTTAAAAACCTCTATAAACTGGTTTCCTGCGCCCACGTCAAATACTTCTACCGCCGCCCCCGCACCCCCAAGAGCGAGATCATGAAGCACCGGGAAGGGCTGCTGATCGGTTCCGCCTGCGAGGCGGGGGAGCTCTTCCGGGCGGTCGTCGACGGCAAGCCCTTCGAGGAGCTGTGTGAAATCGCCAGCTTTTACGACTACCTCGAGATCCAGCCGATCGGCAACAACGAGTTTATGCTGGAAGCGGGGCAGGCGGAGAGCCGCGCCCAGCTAATGGAGTTTAATAAGACGATCGTCCGGATCGGCGAATACCTGGATAAACCGGTCGTCGCGACCGGCGACGTCCACTTTATGAAGCCGGAGGACGCGATCTTCCGCACCATCCTGCTGGCCGGCATGAAGTTCAAGGACGCCGACCACCAGGCCCCCCTCTATTTCCGCACAACCGAAGAGATGCTGGCGGAATTCGACTACTTAGGGCCCGAAAAAGCCTTTGAAGTGGTTGTTTTGAACCCGAACAAAATCGTCGACATGATCGAGGACGACGTCCGTCCGATCCCGAAGGGCACCTATCCCCCCAGCATTGCCGGGTCGGAAGAGGACCTCCAGCGGATCACCTGGGCCCGCGCCAAAGAGATCTACGGCGACCCGGTGCCGGAACTGGTCGCGACCCGCCTCGAGCGGGAGCTGACCTCCATCATCAAGCATGGGTTCGCGGTCCTGTACATGATCGCCCAGAAACTGGTTTACTACTCCGAGCAGCACGGCTACCTAGTCGGCTCCCGGGGTTCGGTCGGTTCCTCCTTCGTCGCCCATATGGCCGGTATTTCGGAGGTCAACCCGCTGGTGCCCCACTACGTCTGCCCGAACTGCAAGCACTCGGAGTTTATCACCGACGGTTCGGTCGGTTCCGGCTTCGACCTCCCGGCCAAGGACTGCCCCGTCTGCGGCGCCCGGATGAACCAGGACGGCCACGACATCCCCTTTGAGACCTTCCTCGGCTTCGACGGCGATAAAGAACCGGATATCGACCTAAACTTCTCAAGCGAATACCAGTCCTACGTCCACCGCTACACCGAGGAGCTGTTCGGCTCCGACCATGTCTTCAAGGCGGGCACCATCTCGACCGTCGCCGAGAAGACCGCCTTCGGCTATGTTTTAAACTACCTTTCCGAGCGGGGGAAGACCCTCCACCGGGCGGAGGAGCTGCGGCTGGCCAAAGGCTGCGAAGGGGTCAAGCGGACGACCGGCCAGCACCCCGGCGGGATGGTCGTCATCCCGTCCGACTACGACGTCTATGACTTCACCCCGATCCAGCACCCGGCCGACAAAGCCGACAGCGACATCCTGACCACCCACTTCGACTTCCACTCCCTCCACGATACCATTTTAAAGCTGGACGAGCTGGGGCACGAAGTCCCGACCCTCTATAAGCACATCGAGGACATGACCGGCATCAAGGTGATGCAGATCACGATGAGCGACCCGAAGGTCTACTCCCTCTTCTACTCGACCGAAGCCCTCGGCGTCACCCCGGAGGAGATCTTTTCCGAGACCGGCACCCTCTCCCTCCCGGAGATGGGGACACCCTTTGTCCGGGGGATGCTGATGCAGTGCCGCCCGACCAAGTTCTCCGACCTCTTACAGATTTCCGGCCTTTCCCACGGCACCGACGTCTGGCTGGGCAACGCCCAGGAGCTGATTAAAGACGGTACCTGCACCATTTCCGAGGTTATCGGCTGCCGTGACTCGATCATGACCTACCTGCTCCACAAGGGGCTGGAGCCGAAGCTGGCCTTCAAGATCATGGAGATCACCCGTAAGGGCAAGGCCCCCAAGGACCTGACCGAAGAGATGAAGCAGGACATGCGGGACCACGGCGTCCCCGAGTGGTACATCAACTCCTGCCTTAAAATCAAGTACATGTTCCCGAAGGCCCACGCCGCCGCCTACGTCATCGCGGCGATCCGGCTGGCCTGGTACAAGGTGTATACCCCCCTCGAGTACTACGCCGCCTTCTTCACCGTCCGCGGGGGCGACCTTGAAGCGGACGTCGCCGTCGCCGGCAAGGAGGCGACCCGCAAACGGCTGATCGCCCTCAAGGAGATGGACGACCGCAGCGCCAAGGAGGACGATGTCCACGACACCCTCCTCATCATCAACGAGATGCTCTGCCGCGGCTACCAGTTCCTCCCGGTCGACCTCTACAAGTCCAAAGCGGCCGTCTACCAGATTGAAGACGGCAAAATCCGCCTCCCCTTTACCGCCCTCAAGGGCCTCGGGGAAGCCGCCGCCAAATCGCTGGAAGAGGCCGCCAAAGACGGGGAGTTTATCTCGGTCGAGGAGCTGCAAAACCGCTCCGGCGTTTCCAAAGGTGTCATCGACATCCTCGACAGCGCCGGCGCCCTGGGAGGCATCCCCAAGACCAGCCAGCTGACCCTCTTTGATATGTTCGGCTGATTGCGCTGTACGGAAATGAATTTTTGTCACGTTATCTTTAAAACGTGCCGAGCGACCCGTGAACTTCCGAAGACCGGCCTTCCACGGCC
>DVHA01000214.1 GCA_018712425.1 Candidatus Faecivivens stercoravium
CCCGGTGACCCCGGTACCGATGGCGGCGGGGAGTCGGCAACCAATCCCGGCCCCGGCGATTCCAGCAGCCCTTCCAGCCCCTCTGACGGCGTTTCGGAGGAGGATGGGCCGGCCGGTCCTTGGGACGAGGGGATCCAGCCTAACAGTTAAACACCTTTGCGGGCAGGCAGGAGGTTTCCCGCCTGCCCTTTTTATCATCGGAAGAAAGGATGAAACAGAATTCTCATGACAGCCGAAGGCCTGATTATCAAAGCCATCAGCGGGGCTTTTTATGTGCAGACCCCCGACGCCATTCTGCCCTGCAAGGCACGGGGCATCTTCCGCAAACGGGGGATTGCGCCGGTGGCAGGGGACCGCGTCCGGATTGAAGACGACAACATCGTCGAAATCCTGCCCCGGAAAAACGAGCTGGTCCGGCCAAAAGCGGCCAATATCGACCTGGCCCTGATGACCGTATCCACTGTACGCCCGGTGCCCAATACCTATGTCCTGGACAAGCTGATCACCGTCTGTGAGTTTAAACAGATTGAACCGGTTATCATCCTGACAAAAACCGACCTTAAAACAGACGATACCTTTACCGATATTTATCAGAATGCCGGTTTTACTGTTATCCAGACAGGAAAGGGGATTGAAAACCGGGAAGAAATCCTTGCGGTCATGAAAGGGAAGACCAGCATTTTCATTGGCAATACCGGCGTCGGCAAGTCGACCCTTTTAAACCGGCTGTTCCCCGACCTGGGGCTCCGGACCGCCGCCATCAGCGACAAGCTGGGCCGCGGGCGGCATACCACCCGGCAGGTGGAACTGTATCCGGTGCCGGGCGGCGGGTATGTGGCCGATTCGCCGGGTTTTTCCAGCGTCGAACTGGAGGCCTATGAACCGATCCGCAAGGAAGAGCTGGCCGGCTGTTTCCGGGAATTCAGGCCCTATCTTGACGGATGCCAGTTTGCCGACTGTTCCCACCGGAAAGAGAAGGGATGCGCCGTCTTAAAAGCGATTGACGATGGGAAAATCAGCCTGAGCCGCCATGAAAGCTATGTCATGCTATATGAAGAGGCAATGCAGATCCCCGACTGGCAGAGGGAGGACAACCGGAAATGACTGGACGCTGTGTGATTTTTGCCGCGGGGCAGATGGACATCACCCCGCTTCTGCCGCGGCCGGAACAAGGGGACTTTATCATCGCCGCCGACGCGGGTATCCGCAATGCGGCTGCCCTCGGCGCGGCACCCGACCTTGTGATGGGGGATATGGACTCGGCAGCGGAAGAGGAGGTGCCGGAAGGGGCGCTCCTCTTCCCGGTGCGGAAGGACGATACCGACCTGATGCTCGCCATCAAAAAGGGGATTGAAATGGGGTATCAGGATTTTCTGATCTACGGGGCGACCGGCGGGCGGCTGGACCATACCATTGCCAGCATCCAGTCGCTTTCCTACCTTTTATCCCATGGGTGCAGAGGCATCCTGGTAGACGGGGAGCAATGGGTGACCCTTATCCGGGATGGGACAGTCCGGATTCCAGCCGGATACCGGCATGTGTCGGTCTTTTCCTATACCGAGCGGTGCCGGGGTGTAACGCTCCGGGGGCTCAGTTACCCGCTGGAAGACGGGGAACTGGATCAGAATTTCCCCCTCGGGGTCAGCAACTCGATGGTGGAGGATTCCGCTTCGGTTTCGGTCAAAGAGGGGAGCCTTCTCATCATCCTCTCGGACTACCGCTGAAGAATGCACCAAAAAAACCCTTCCCGCGTAGTATGGGAGGGAAGGGAGGTCTTTCGATGAAAGTGATCGTGAAAAAGCCTTCGAAGCTTGTGTCGGGGCTTATCTGCCTGCTCTTTGGAATCCATCGGGATTCCCGCAGCGAAAGTTAAACAAACAGAAAGGACGTATAAAATATGGCAAAAGTTGGAATTCTCGGGGCGATGTCCAGCGAAATCGCTCTTTTGAAGGAACGGATGTCCGACCGCCGGGAGACGGAACGGGCCGGACGTACATTTTATGAGGGAAAAATCAGTGGCGCCGATGTGGTGCTGGTCTGCTGCGGCGTCGGCAAGGTCAATTCGGCCCTTACCTGCCAGATGCTGATCGACTGGTTCGGCGTCGATACCGTCATCAACATCGGCGTCGCTGGAAGCGGCGGGGAAGCGAAAGTGCGGGACATCGTCGTCTCGACCGACGCCCTTTACCACGACCTGCACGGGATTACCCCGGAAGATGATATCCTGGCGGACTCGTATCCCTTTGTCTCCAGTTTCGCGGCCGACCCGAAGCTGGTGCAGCTGGCCGCTGAAGCCTGCCGGAAACAGGGCGTCCAGGTTTATACCGGCCGGATTGCCACCGGCGACCAGTTTGTTGGAAGCAAGGCGCAAAAAGACGATATCGTCGCCCGCACCCACCCGATGGCCGTCGAAATGGAGGGCGGCTCCATCGCCCACACCTGTGCCATCAACGGCGTCCCCTTTGTCATCATCCGCAGCATTTCGGATAATGCCGATGACGGGGCGGAGATGAGCTTTGAGACTTTTGAGGTGCTCGCCGCCAACGACGCCGCTGAAATCGTGACAACAATGCTTCAGAATCTGTGACGACGTGAAAAAACCGCTGGGAAAAATCCCAGCGGTTTTTGTTATACCAATTAGTCCAGACGGTCAATAACAATCTTATAAGGGTTGTCAGTCGCGACTTTGCCTTCCGCCTTCTTGGCGTGGAGGGCGACCATTGCCGCCGACTTGGTGGGCGCAGCAATCGTCCCGGCGCCGGCGACACATCCGCCGGGGCAGCCCATCCCTTCCAGAAGGTAGCCGTCGTACTTGCCGGCTTTGGCGAGGGTCAGCATCTTCTTGCAGTCCCGCAGGCCCTGGGCCGACATGATCTTGACCTCGCGGTCGGGATCAATCTCGCGGATAACGTCGGCAACCGCGCTGGCAACGCCGTTGCTGACCGCGAAACCGCGCCCGGCAGCCGTCGCCAGGCCCAGCGGGTTGTCCCGCAGGACGTTGGGGTCGACTTCAACCGTCTCGGGATCGATATTTTTCGCGGCGAACATCCCCATCAGCTCTTCGAAGGTAAGGACAAAGTCGACGTCAGAACGGATGGTCCGGCGGCTTGCCTCCAGTTTTTTGGCCGAGCAGGGGCCGATAAAGACAACCTTGCAGTTTTTGTGCATCTTCTTAATCAGGCGGGCGGTCAGGACCATCGGGGTCAGCGCCATCGAGATGTAAGGCGCAAACTCAGGGAAGCACTTCTTCGCCATGACCGACCAGGCCGGGCAGCAGGAAGTCGCCATAAAGGGCTGTTCCGCCGGGACCTTTTTGACAAAGTCATGGGCCTCGTCGATGGTGCAGAAGTCAGCGCCGATCGCAACCTCGGTGACATTGTCAAAACCGAGCATCCGGATGGCACTCAGCAGCTTTTCGGGGGTGACTTTCGGGCCAAACTGGCCGGCGTAAGCGGGGGCGATGGCCGCAATAACCCGCTGGCCGCTGGTGATGGCATGGATAACCTGGAAGATCTGGCCTTTATCGGAAATTGCGCCGAAGGGGCAGCTGACGATGCACTGGCCGCAGGAGACACATTTGTCGTAATCAATCGTCGCCCGGCCGAGGGCATCGGAGGAGATCGCGTCCATCCCGCAGGCGGCGGCACAGGGCCGTTCCTGCTTGATAATCGCGTTGTAGGAGCAGGCGTCCTTGCAGCGTCCGCACTTGATGCACTTGGACTCGTCAATCACCGACTTGCCGTGCTGGATCGAGATAGCGCCCTTCGGGCAGACAACAGTACAGGGATGGGCGAGGCATCCCTGGCAGCCGTCGGTGACGAAATACCGCTTTTCCGGGCAGGAGTTGCAGGCGAACTTAATGATGTTCACCAGAGGCGGGTCGTAGTATTTCTCTGCGATCGCACTTTCCTCAATACCCTCCGAAATCGGGGCATGGGCATCCATCGGGCGGAGCGGCAGGCCGATCGAAAGCCGCAGCCGTTCGCCGACAATCGCCCGCTCCAGGAAGATGCTGTCCCGGTAGGTCGCAACCTCACCGGGGATGATCTTGTAGGGGAGTTCCTCGATGCGGGAGTAGTCCCCGCCTTCGTAGGCGAGCCTTGCTACCTCAGTGAAAACCTTTCTTCTGATGTCGGTTACAGAAGTATAAATTCCGCGCATAGTTAATTCCTTTCTTTGTCCGATAACCTGTCTGCCGGCTATCTTGTACTTAGATATTATGATTATAACATATATAAGGCCTATATTCAAGAGATAAATCTGCTCAAAATCTTTGCCAAAACCCCAATTTCCGCCGGTATCGTCAAACACCGCCCGGTGATTGACATCTTTACCGGGTAGGTATATAATTTTCTGTACAAAAAGGAGGAATTTAACTATGGAAAAACTGCATCAGGAACTGTTAGACTACATTTCCGCTTCCCCGACTGCTTTTCACGCTGCGTCTGCATCCGTCCACCTGCTGAGAGAAGCCGGTTTCCAGGAGCTCCGGGAGACGGAACCCTGGCGCCTTTTGCCCGGCGGGAAATACTTTGTCACCCGTAACCTTTCTTCCGTCATCGCCTTCCGCCTGCCGGAAGTGGACTACCGCGCCTTCCAGATTGTCGCCGCCCACCTCGACTCCCCCTGCTATAAGCTGAAAGGGAAAGGGGCGGCCGCCTGCGGCGGGAAGTACGCGATGCTGGACACCGAAATGTACGGCGGCGCGATCTCTGCCTCCTGGATGGACCGGCCGCTGTCGGTCGCCGGGCGGCTAATGCTGAAGACGGAGGGCGGGGTAAAGCCGGTGCTCTTCGACGCCGGGGTGGATATGCTGGTCATCCCGAACCTCTGCATCCACTTCAACCGCGGGGTCAACGACGGCAAGCCGCTCCGGGTCCAGAGCGATATGATGCCGCTGTACAGCCTCCAAAAGGGCGCCGACATCAAAGCCCAGGTGGCACAGATGGCCGGGGTGGAACCCGCCGATATCCTGGCGGAAGAGCTCTACGTCTACAACCGGATGCCCGGCACCGTCTGGGGGCCGGAAAGGGAATTTATCTCCGCGCCGCGGCTGGACGACCTCGAGTGCGCCTTCTCGGCCCTGAAGGCTGTTATAGAAGCGGAAAACCTGGGGAATCCCGCTGTCGCCTGCCTGTTCGACAACGAAGAGGTGGGGAGCGGGACCCGTCAGGGGGCGGACTCTGATTTCCTGGAAACGGTCCTGACCCGGATCGACCGGGCGATGGGGAAAGGGGAGGAAGCCCATGAAGCGGTGCGGGCTTCCAGTTTCCTCGTCTCCGCCGACAACGCCCACGCTGTCCACCCGAACCACCCCGAAACCGCCGACCAGGCAAACGGCGTCTGGATGAACGAAGGGATCGTCATCAAATTCAGCGGCAACCAGCGCTATACTTCCGACGCGGTGTCGGCTGCCGTCTTCCGGGCTGTCTGTGAAAAAGCCGGCGTCCCGGTACAGGCTTTCTACAACCATTCGGATATCCCCGGGGGCTCGACCCTGGGGCACCTTTCCGGCCGGCATGTCTCCATCCCATCGGTTGATATCGGGCTGGCCCAGCTGGCGATGCATTCTTCCTGGGAGACGGCGGGTGCCAAAGACCTTCTGTCGATGGTGAAGGGGATGACCGCTTTTTACGAGGCGGCGCTTTTCTCCGGCTCCGACTGTGCCTGGAATATAATGGCTTAAAAGGGATAAGATAAGCTGCACAAAATTGAAATCGCATTTTTGGACAAGATAGTTTGGAATTTATGTTGCGGAACCATTGACAATTTCCAGCAGAAGCGCTATACTTAAATAGCAGGCTATCAAATAGCCTGCTATCATGATGGAAGGGAGATCCTTATGCGTCAAGTTCCACCCTGTGAACCCGATGGCGACATGCCTTTGGGCGCAATGTTTAAATTCATCCACCTGACGGCGGAAAACCGCTTCAATCAAAACCTGCAGGCATTAAACCTCACTTCCTCACAGATGCACATCCTGATTTATCTGGACCATTGTGAGCGGGTGGGGAAAAAGGTTAACCAGCGGGACATCGAAAAGCATCTTCACCTTTCCAACCCGACAATCACCGGCCTTCTACAGCGGATGGAGGCAAAAGGCTTTATCACCCGGACGGTCAGCGAAACCGACGGCCGCAACAAGGAGATTGCGCAGACCGATATGAGCCGTGCCATCCACGCTGAAATGCACAAGCGGCTGGATGCGGAAAACGCCAGAATGGTGCAGGGGATGAGCGAGCAGGAAGTGGCACAGCTCAAAGACCTGCTACAGCGGATTTTGGATAACATCCGGGAATAAGCCCCCGGTTTGTTATAGATTCCAATCTTGAAATCTCAAAAGGAAAGAAGGAATAGTATGATCAAGAAGCTGGCTGCCTGCGTTGGCGAATATAAAAAATTTGCCATCGCGACGCCTTTCATCATGCTGGGCGAAGCGGTCATGGATATCGTGCTCCCGCTGATCATGGCCAACATGATCGACTATGGGATCCAGGCCAAGGATATGGGTTATACCATCCGCATGGGCCTTCTGATGATCCTATGTACGCTGTTCGCCCTCATCTGCGGCGCCGGCGGCGGCATTACGGCTGCCCACGCGGCGACGGGGTTTGCCAAAAACCTCCGCGCCAAGCTCTTTAAGAAGGTGCAGACCTTCTCGTTTTCCAACATCGACCGCTTCTCGACCGCGTCCCTGGTCACCCGTTTGACCACCGACGTCACCAACACCCAGAACGCCTTCCAGATGCTGATCCGTATGGCGGTCCGTTCGCCTGTGATGCTGATTGGCGCCGCAATCATGGCCATCCGGATCAACCCGGAGCTTTCGGCAATCTTCCTGGTTGTCATCCCGATCCTCGGCATCAGCTTATTCCTTATCATGTCCAAAGCCCATCCGCGGTTTGAGGCCATGATGGAAAAATACGACGCCTTAAACAATTCGGTTCAGGAAAACCTGTCTGCTATCCGCGTCGTTAAAGCTTTCGTCCGGGAAGACTATGAGGATAAGAAGTTTAAAAACTCCGCCGACAACGTCCGCCGGGCCCAGCTGTTTGCGGAAAAGCTGGTTATCTTAAACAGCCCGATTATGCAGCTGTGCATGTACGGCTGCATCCTGGCAGTCCTGTGGTTCGGCGGCAACATGGTCATCGGCGGCACCTTTGAGATCGGCAAGCTTTCCTCCTTCATCAGTTACGTCACCCAGACGCTGATGAGCCTGATGATGCTGTCGATGGTCATCATGATGATTACCGTTTCGCTGGCGTCGATGCACCGTATCGTCGAGGTCCTGGACGAAGAGCCCGACCTTAAGGAAGATGCTGACCCCGTCATGGAAGTCAAAGACGGTTCGATCGAGTTCAACCATGTCGACTTCTCCTACTCCGGCAAGACCGATAACCTGATCCTGAAGGACATCAACCTCTCCATCAAATCCGGTGAGACCATCGGTGTCATCGGCGGCACCGGCAGCGCCAAATCGACGCTGGTCCAGCTGATCCCCCGCCTGTATGACATTGAAGGCGGTGAAATCAAAGTCGGCGGCGTCAATGTCCGCAAATACGACACCGAAGTCCTCCGCAACCAGGTAGCGATGGTTTTGCAGAAAAACGTCCTTTTCTCCGGCACCATCCGTGACAACCTCAAATGGGGCAATGAAAACGCCACCGATGAGGAGATCCTGAAGGCCTGCAAAGCGGCCGACGCCTATGAGTTTATCGAGTCCTTCCCCTACGGGCTGGATACCGACCTGGGGCAGGGGGGCGTCAACGTCTCCGGCGGCCAGAAACAGCGTCTCTGTATCGCCCGCGCCCTGCTGAAACGGCCGAAAATCATCATCCTCGACGACTCGACCAGCGCAGTCGACACCGCGACCGACGCCCGTATCCGCGCAGCCTTCCGGAAAGAGCTCGACGGTACGACGACCATCATCATTGCCCAGCGGATTACCTCTGTCCAGGACGCCGATAAGGTCATCGTCTTGGATGAGGGCCGGATTGACGCCTTCGATACCCCTGAAAACCTGCTGAAGACAAACGCGATCTACCGCGAAGTCTATGAACAGCAGCAGAAAGGAGCGCAAGAATAATGCCTGGACCCAGAAGAGGAAACCAGCCGATGGAAAAGCCCAAAAACGCTTTTTCCACGGTCAAGCGCCTCGCCGGTTATATGACGGAGCACATCTTTTTCATTATACTGGTGATGATTGCGATTATTTTCAGCGCGCTGGCCAACGTCATCGGTACATCCTTCCTGCGGACCATCATCGACCAGTACCTGGAACCGATGGTCCAAAACTATACGCCCGAGCTGATGGCCGGGTTTATCGCAACCCTTGTCAAGATGGGGGTAATCTATCTGGTGGGCGCCCTGTGCACCTACCTGTCGGCCCGGATGATGCTCTCCGTCTCGACCTGGACGCTGTATAAAATCCGCGTGGATATGTTTTCCCACATGGAAAAGCTCCCGATCCGCTATTTTGACACCCACACCCACGGCGACCTGATGAGCCGCTACACCAACGATATCGACACCCTCCGTGAACTGCTGTCCAACTCGATGACCACCCTGATGTCCTCGACGGTAACCATTGTTTCGGTCCTGACGATGATGATCATCTACTCCTGGCAGCTGACCCTCCTCCTGGTGCTGCTGATTGCCGCGATGCTGACCGTGATCCGGTTCTTTGGTTCCCGTTCCGGCCGGCTGTTCCGCAAGCAGCAGGCAGCCCTTGGCACCGTCAACGGCTTCATTGAAGAGATGATGGACGGCACCAAGGTCGTCAAGGTCTTCTGCCATGAGGATAAAGCGGTCGAGGATTTTGAAAAGCTTAATGACGAGCTGTGCGATGCCGCCACCCAGGCGAACACCTACGCCAACTCGATGATGCCGATTATGGCCAACCTCTCCAACATCCACTACGCCATTACCGCGGTTGTCGGCTCGCTCCTGGCCATCGCGAATGTCATCTCGCTGGGCACCGTTGTTGCTTTCCTCCAGTATGTCCGCAACTTCTCCCAACCGGTCTCCCAGATCTCCCAGCAGGTCAACAGCATCCTCAATGCGCTGGCCGGCGCGGAGCGGGTTTTCAACCTGATTGACGAGACCCCCGAGGTCAACGACGGTTACGTCACCCTGGTCAACGCCCGCAAGGACGCCGACGGCGAGCTGACCGAATGCTCGGAGCGTACCGGCCTCTGGGCCTGGAAACATCCCCATCAGGATGGCAGCATCACTTATACCGAGCTGCAGGGACGCGTCGAGTTTGACAACGTCGTGTTCGGGTATGTCCCGGAAAAGACGGTTTTGCAGGGCATCAGCCTTTACGCCAAACCTGGCCAGAAAATCGCCTTTGTCGGTTCCACCGGCGCCGGTAAAACGACGATTACCAACCTGATCAACCGTTTTTACGACGTCCCCGACGGCAAAATCCGTTACGACGGCATCAACATCAACAAGATCAATAAAAACGACCTCCGGCGCAGCCTGTCGATGGTTTTGCAGGATACCCACCTGTTCACCGGAACCGTCGCCGACAACATCCGCTACGGCCGGCTGGATGCCACCGATACGGAAATCCGCAACGCGGCGAAACTGGCCAACGCCGACTTCTTCATCAGCCATCTGCCCCAGGGGTATGACACGATGCTTTACAACGACGGCGCCAACCTTTCCCAGGGCCAGCGCCAGCTGATTGCGATTGCCCGCGCGGCTGTCGCCGATCCGCCGGTTTTGATTCTCGACGAGGCACCCTCTTCGATCGACACCCGTACCGAAGCGCTAATCGAAAAGGGGATGGATTCGCTGATGGAAGGCCGCACAACCTTTGTCATCGCCCACCGCCTGTCCACCGTCCGCAACTCCGACGCCATCATGGTTTTGGAGCACGGCAAAATTATCGAACGCGGCGACCACGACACACTGATTGCGCAGAAGGGAAGATATTACCAGCTTTATACCGGTATGTTCGAGCTTTCTTAAGATTGACGCACAAACCCCCCGCTTTGTAAAGCGGGGGGTTTACTTTTATGGATTATACGTTTTCATCCGACGAGTCTTCTTCTTCCGCCTGCTGGTCACGGATCATCGCGATGTAGGCGTTGTGCTCGTCAAGCGTCTCGGAGAAGTAGACGTTCCCTTCGCTGTCGCTGACAAAATAGAAAGCGTCACAGTCGGGATCGGGGTTTAACAAAGCGTCAAAGGCCACAGAGCTGGGATTGTTGATCGGCCCGGCGGGGAGGCCGCTGCACTGATAGGTGTCGTAAGCTGCCGCCAGTTGGGCGTCAACCGGTTCGATGTAGGTCGAAGCGTAGGTGCGGGTCGGGTTGCTCTGCATCTTCGGGTATTCGTCCGAATGGAGCCGGTTTTGGAAAACCGCGGAGATCTGGTAGCGGTAAGGGCTGGAACCGGCCTCCGCCTGGAGGATGGACGCAAAGGTTACCGCCTCATGAAGGGTGTATCCGGCATCGTTAAACTGCTGGACCATTTCCTCGTCCACCTCTTCTTCAAACCGCATCAGCATCGTTTCCACAACCGAATCGGCGCTCTGGCCGGTGGAGAAGGTGTAGGTGCCGGGATAAAGGTATCCCTCATACCGGTAGAAAACGTCTTCCGGAATCTGGTCATTGTAGAGGAAGGGGTGTTCGGTATTCACCGCTTCCAGGAAATCCGCCTGGGAGCAGACGCCGTACTCTTCCAACAGCTCACCGATCCGGTTGACGTTGTAGTTGCCAAAGGTGGCGATGGTGACCTGTTCGCCGGTTGCGACGATTTCTTTGCTGCCGTCACCGTTGTAGGAGGCTTCCGGCGTACCGGAAACGCCGCTTGCAAGCAGTAGCCCGTCCCCGTCAAACTGGTAGTTCACGCCGTCGATCTGGACAATGCCGGTCTGGATTTCACCCTGGCTGTTGGCAAAATACCGGTCGCCGTCTACCAGAACCCAGCCGGTCTGCATTTCGCCTGACGGGCCGAAATAGTACCAGGTTCCCTCATAATCGACCCAGCTACGGGACATTTCACCGCTGTCTTTAAAATAATGGGTGACGCCGTCGATGGTTACAAATCCCTTGGCCATCATCCCTTCATCGGTGACATAGTAGTTGTCGCCGACCCACTGGGAGGTGAGCATCTGGCCGTTATCCAGATAGTACCAGTACTTCCCGGACCAGTACCAACCGCTGACCGGGTGGCCGCTGGAATCAAAGACATACCAGTCGTCACCGATTGCAACCCAGTGCCGGCCCATCGAGCCGTCTTCGTTTAAGTAGTACTGCTGTCCATCCGCATCGGTATACCAGCCGGTCACCATTTTGCCGTCCGCATCGAACCGGTACCATTCCCCGTCGATAAACTGCCAGCTGTCGGTGACAGCCGCGCCGTTGCTGTCCAGGTAGCTGTAGGATCCGTCAGAATCCTGCACCCATTCGGCGCCGGCCGGCATGGCCGCAGCCGCCGCGGCGAACGACAAAACGGCCATCGCGGCGGCAAACTTTTTCCACTCTTTCATCACTTTCAAATCCTTTCTGTTCCGAAAAGCCCGGCCAGCAGCCGCATAGGCAGCCGTTTCCAGCCCTTTCGGGAATCGGAAGAGTTTTCACTATTTTACCACAAAATAGCCCTTTTGTCAAAATACCACCTGAATGTGACAGTTTTCTGAACATAAAACAGAAAAGGGATCCGCATTTTCGGCAGATCCCTTCCTTATAGATTTGTTTATTCTTTTATCGCTGCAATTTCAGGCTGATTTTGCCGCTGTTCAAAGCGGCCCGGCTGCCATCCTCCCGCCGGACAATCAGGTTTCCGTCTTCGTCGATGTCTTCCGCCACCGCGAAATAATTTCCCTTCACCGACCGCACCTCAACCGTCTCACCCAGGAAAAAGAGCCCCTCCCGGTATTTTTGCAGGAAAGACGCTTTATTGGCGGGGAAGTGCCCATCCAGGTAATACCGCTCAAAATTCGCGGCCAGACGGGCGGCATAAGCAGCCGGGTGGATGCGGATCCCGGTCTCGCTGAAAACCGAACCGGCAATATCGCGGATTTCCGGTTCGAAGTCCTCGTGACGCTGGAAAAGATTGATGCCAATCCCGACGATAATATTACGAATCATCCCCGACTCACCTTCAATCGACGCTTCGGTCAGGATGCCGCAGAGCTTGCGGCGGTTTAGGTAGATGTCGTTGGTCCATTTGATCTGCGGCCGGACGCCGGAAAGTTCCTCTACCGTATCCGCCACCGCAACCGCCGTCATCAGGGTTATTGTGCTGATATCGGCAACCGCGACCGTCTCCGGCCTCAGCAGGATTGACAGATAAACCCCGGCCCGGTCGGGAGAGTAAAACCGCCGGGCCAGCCGCCCGACGCCGGCTGTCTGATGGGAGGTAACGACCATTGTCCCGTCCGAGAGGGAAGGGGTGTTCTTTGCATAAAGGTTGGTGGAATTAACGCTGTCAAAATAGACAACCGGCCGTCCAATTACTCGGGTCGTCAGCCGCTTTTCAATCTCGTAGGCCGAAAGCACCTCGCCCGGCTGCAGCCGGTATCCCTTTCCGGTCTCGGAAAGAATCGTATACCCATCTTTTTGCAGGGCCGCAATCTGTTTCCAGACTGCCGTCCGGGAAACTTCCAGCTTTTCCGCCAGCTCCTCCCCGGACACCCACTGCTCCATCCGCTCATCCAAAAGGCGGAGGACCTTCTCCTTTGTTGTCAACCGAACCTCATCCCTTTCGTTTACAGTTCTCCTTTATCTTACCCCCTGGGACCGGTTTTGTCAAGGAGGAACGTCTTTAAATCGGCGACAAACTGCGCCTGCTGCTTTTTCAGGTACCCTTTGACAAAGGGGCGCAGAAAGAATTTCTTAGCGGTAACCTGTTCGGTAAAATCGACCTCCGTTTCATCCCCTTTGGCGACAAAACGGCCGGTCCAGTGCCCCCGCATATTGCTGTTTTCCATGTCGAATTCCCAGCAATAGGGCGGCTCTGTCTTTGTAACAGTAAAGTAAGTCGGATACCCATCTTTGGTATATTCCACAAACCGGTTTTCGTCTAATATTTCAGTTTTGCTGAGGTCGCTGCGCCAGGCATAACCTTCCACCGCTGTAACTGCTTCCCATACCCGGTGAATCTCGCAGGGAAGTATGGCCTTGATGCTGGATGTAACCATTTTCTCCTCCAAAAGTATAGGAAAAGCCGGCCGCCGCAGTAAGCGGCAGCCGGCCGTAAAAGGAAACCGTCGTTTAACCGGCGATTAGTTCCACCACATCTCGGTCATCTTCGGCTGATAGACCAGGACTTCCTTCAGGAAGGTGATCGCCTTGTCAAGGCCCTCAAGAGGCGTCAGCAGGCTGTCCTCGTGTTCGATCGAGAGGGCGCCTTCATAGCCGACCATCCGCAGGGCGGAGACGATATCTTTCCAGTAAGCGTAATCGTTGCCGTAGCCGACGCTGCGGAAGATCCAGCTGCGGTTCAGCTCGTCAGAGAAGTTCTTGGTGTCCAGTACGCCGTTGACAGCGGTGTTGTACTTGTCGACCTTGGTGTCCTTCGCATGGAAGTGGAAGATCGCATGTTCCTTGCCGAGGGCGCGGATTGCGGCGACGGGGTCAACACCCTGCCAGATCAGATGGCTGGGGTCGAAGTTGGCGCCGATTTCAGGGCCGACAGCGGCGCGGAGCTTGAGCAGGGTTTCGACGTTGTAAACGCAGAAGCCGGGGTGCATCTCAAACGCGAACTTGGTAACGCCGTACTGTCTGGCAAACTCGACCTTCTTCTTCCAGAAGGGGATGAGCTTCTCTTCCCACTGCCATTTGAGGACTTCGGGGAAATCGTTCGGCCAGGCACAGGTGACCCAGTTCGGATGCTTGGACTCTTCGCAGTCGCCGGGGCAGCCGGAGAAGCAGTTGATGGTGTCGACGCCCAGTTCCTTCGCCAGACGGATGGCGTTGTCCAGGTCGTGCTCAAACTGCGCGGCAACCTCCTTGTTGGGGTGGAGGTAGTTGCCATGGGCGGAAAGGGCGCTGATTTCGAGGCCGGAAGCCGCGAGCGTGTCCTTAAACTCCTGTAAGGCTTTCGGGTCGTTTAAGAGGACGTCGGGATCGCAGATTGCCTTGCCCGGGAAGCCGCCGCAGCCGATTTCGATCGTCTGGACGCCTTTGGAGACGAGGAAGTCGCAGACCCATTTCAGGTCCTTGTCCCCGAACAGGACTGCCATAACGCCAAGTTTCATAATAAATACATCCTTTCTTTTTCTGTATTTTTACTCCCAAAGGAGCAGGAGCCAAAATTATGTTTCCGGCCTTTCCAGCAGCCGGACCGATTCCCGGATTACCAGCTGATGGGGGAGGCGGATTTCAGAGGGCGGGCTTGCAGGGTCGTGGATTTTTTCCAGCAGGAGCTCCATCGCCCGGAGGCCGATCTCCCGCTGCGGCTGCGCCACTGTGGTCAGAGGCGGATTATAATACTCCGCAATCGGGTTGTTGTCAAAGCCCATCACCGAAATGTCCTTCCCGGGCTGGACGCCGTGTTCCAAAAAGGTGTGCATGAGGCCGATAGCCGCCGCATCGGAGGCGGAAAAGACAGCGTCAGGAAGGGAGTCCATCCGAAGCAGCCGTTCAGCCGCCCGACGCCCCGCCTTATACGTCAGGCCTTCGTCCAGAAAAAGCGGCTGTTCAACCGGAAAACCGGCGTCCCGCAGCGCCTCTTCCATGCCGACACCCCGTTCAAAAGACGAGCCGTACAGCCGGCCGGCGGAAATATAGGCAATCCGCTTACAGCCGTTCTGGATTAAAAAATTCGCCGCGTCATATCCGGCCTTCCGGTTGTCAATGGTCACCGACGAAACACCCGACAGGCCGGGAATCGTTTCACTGGCGACAACCACCGGGCACTCTTCTGACAGCCGTTTAATCTGCTGGCCTGCCAGGGAAGAGAAGAGGAAAATAATCCCGTCCAGCAGCCGGCGGCGGACCATCTCAATATACTCGGTTTCCGCCTCGGTGTCGTTTTCGGTCGTGACCAGCATCACATGGTAACCGTTCTGCATCGCCACCGTCTGAATCCCACGGATGACCCGGGAATAGAACTGGTTAGAGATGGTGGGGAGGACAACCAGGATCTTCATCGTCTCCAGCCGCCGCAGTGTCCGCCCAAGGAAATTGGGGTGGTAGTTGAGTTTTTCAATCGCCCGCTGCACCGACTCGACCGTTTCACTCCGGACGCGGTCGGTCCCGTTTAACACCCGGGAGACGGTGGCGACCGAAACGCCAGCCTCTTTGGCCACGTCTTTGATTGTCACCATCCGCAGGCACTCCTTTCCTCATAAAGATGTAATCGGTTACACAACTTTATAATAGCTAATATTCACAAAAAAGTCAAGCCCTTTCTTTCAAAAAACATTCCAAAAATCGGAAGATTTTTCTATATATTTTGCCATTCCGGATTGCCGCATTTTCCGGTTTTTTTTCCCAAACGGGCTGGTGAAACGAGGCAAATTGTGGTATAATAAAAATGTATTGTCCGAAATGAATTTACAGGAGGCTACGCCATGCAGCAAAACGAATACCGTCAACTGGTGGAACGCCTGAACCATTACAGCAAGCTTTACTATACCCTTGACGCGCCGGAAATCTCCGATTTTGAATATGACAGCCTGATGCAGCAGCTGAAAGCCGCCGAAGCAGAACACCCCGACTGGGTGACAGCCGACTCGCCCACCCAGCGGGTCGGGGACGCCATCTACACCACCTTTGAAAAGGTGACCCATACGGTACAGATGGGCTCTTTGCAGGACGTCTTCAGCGAAGAAGAGCTCTGGGCTTTCCACGAGCGCTGTCTGCTCTACGATCCTGCGCCCGCCTATACGGTGGAACCGAAAATCGACGGGCTTTCGGTCTCGCTGGAATATCGGGACGGCCTGTTTGTCCGGGGTTCAACCCGGGGCAACGGCCTGATTGGCGAGGATGTAACCTTAAACCTCCTCACAATCGCCGATATCCCCAAAAAGCTCACCCGGCCGCTTCCGTACCTGGAGGTGCGCGGAGAGGTGTATATGCCCCTCAGCGTTTTCCAGGAGCTGGTCACCCACCAGCTGGAAAATGAGGAAGAGCCCTTTAAAAACCCCCGAAACGCCGCTGCCGGCGGCCTCCGGCAAAAAGACCCGAAGGTAACGGCCGAACGGAAGCTCTCGATCTTTGTCTTCAACGTCCAGCAGATCGAAGGGGAGACGCTTACCACCCATGACGGAAGCCTCGACCTGCTGAGGGAGCTGGGCTTCAAGGTCATCCCGTCCTATCCTGTCTTCACCGATTTCCAGCAGGTTGTCGAAGAGATCCATTCAATCGACGCCCGAAGAGGGGAGAACGACTTTGATATCGACGGTGCTGTTGTCAAAATCAACGACCTCGCCCTCCGGGAGCAGATCGGCTCGACCGTCAAGTTCCCCCGCTGGGCGGTGGCCTTCAAATAC
>DVHA01000215.1 GCA_018712425.1 Candidatus Faecivivens stercoravium
CTTCTTTCCGGTAGCAGAGCACCTCAAACGACACTTCCGTCTCCAGCTCGCTGAGGGCCGCCGCCCGGGCCTGTCCCTCGGCCGAGGTCTTGTAATAATAGGGGGTCATTTTAAAGAGCGATTCGATCTCCCCGCCGTGCAGGCGGATTTTCCCTTCCACCGGCGTGCTCCCGGCAAAGGCGAACCCTTCGACCGGGTAGTCCTGTACCTCGTTGAGGTAGGGGCGGTCGTAAACCGCCTCTTTCAGCTGCCAGAGGTGCCGCGCCCCCGGGATGACCTCCCACATCCAGCCGCCGGGCTTCAGCACCCGCCAGAATTCCTCCCGGCAGAAGGGGGCGAACAGCGTCACCATCCCGTCGCAGCTTCCGTCCGCCAGCGGCAGGTGGAAGACGCTCGCCGCCGCGAAAAGGGCCTTCTCCCCCTCCGCAAACCGCCTAGCGGCCTTTTCGGCGGCGAACTTGGAGATATCTACCCCCAGTACCGAGGCGTCAATACCGGCCGCCTGTAAGCCGTCATAGAGGATCCGGGTGTAATACCCCTCGCCGCAGCCGGCGTCCAGCAGCCGCACTTCCCCTTCCGCTCCGGAAAAGGCCGCCGACACCTCCCGGGCCAGCTCGTCCGCCATCGGGCGGTAAAACCCCTTTTCGAGGAATTCCCGGCGGGCGTTCACCATCATCCGGTTGTCGCCGGGGAGTTTGGCGTGTTTGCCGCCGGGGAGCAGGAGGTTTACATAGCCGCTCTTCGCCCGGTCAAAGCTGTGCCCTTTGGGGCAGGCAAAACTTCCCCCATTCCGGGAGAGCGCTCCACCGCAGATCGGGCAGGTGAAGGTAAACGGATTTTTCATCTGCATTCCTCCGTTCACGGGTCCAGCTTGACCACATAGGGGAGGGTCCCCGACGGGGTGATGTCGATGATGCCGTAGCTCCGGCGGCCGTCCCGGGGCTGGGCGGGGGAACCGGGGTTCATGACGTAGAGCCCTTCCTGGTAGCGGCAGCAGGAGACATGGGTATGGCCGAACAGGGCGATCTTGCAGCCCGCCTCCCGGGCGGCCTGTTCCAGCAGGCCGGTCCCCGACCCGACCATCATCGTGTGCCCGTGGCAGAAGAAGATCTTCACGCCGCCCACTTCCACCGTGTCAACCGTTTTCAGCTTGGAGCCGAAGTCGCAGTTGCCCCGCACCTGCCGCACCGGCAGATTCGGGTAGAGGGCTTTCAGCTTTTTGACGTCCTCCTCCAGGTCGCCCAGGTGGATGAACAGGTCGGCGTTCTGCATATGCCGTTCGGCGATTTTGCGCAGCGAGAGAAAATCCTTATGGGTGTCGGAGATGACGACAATCCGGAAGGTATCCATTTGAGGCATCCTTTCTAAAAATCCCGGCACCTCTTTTCAGTCCCGGGCATATTTTCATATTGTACAGCATAAGTATAGACCATCGCGCCCGGTTCGTCAACGGCCGGGCCGTCACGGAGGGAAAATTTATGGCGGGAATGAACCGAATGGGCAGCATGACCCCCCAGCCGCCGCTGGGGGAAACCGAGCGGAAGCTCCTCGAGGCGCTGGCGCGCCAGACCGGCGCCGATCCCCGCGTCCTGGAGGCGGGATACCGCAGCGGCAATATCCAGGCGATTATCTCCGCCCTGCCGGCGGAGAAGCGGGGCGAGGCGATGGCGGCGGTCGGCGACCCCAAAAAGGTCGAGGCGGCTAAAAAGATGGCCCAGTCGGGCAATTTGGGCTCCCTTTTCGGGAAAGGAAAATAAGGAATCAACAGGGAGGCGGGACGTATGGCGGAAAACGGCGGATTTGACCTTTCGGCAATCCTGCAAAACGAGGAGACGGTGCAGCAGCTGCGGCAGATGGCGGGGAGCATGGGCCTTTCCGACAAACTGGAAGAGGTCTTAAGCCAGCAGCAGACGTCGGGTGCTGCGTCTTCCGCCCCCCGGCAGGCCCCGTCCCCTCCCCCGTCCCCGCCCGAAACCGGCGGGCAGGGGAAAAACGGGGAACCGCCGGGGCAGCTCCCCCTCTCCCCGCAGATGATCGCGGCGATCACCAAAATCGCCCAGGCGATGAACCAGGAGGGGCCGGAAACCCGCTTTCTCCAGAGCCTCGGGCCCCTTTTAAAGCCGGAACGGCGGCCGAAGGTGGATGAGGCGGTCCAGATCCTGCGGATGGTGCAGGCGTTCCAGTCGGTGGAAGGGGCTGGCGGGCTGGGGGCGCTGCTGGGCGGCTTCACCGGGCATCACTGAAAGGGGGAAAGCCTGTGCCGAACTACAACTATACCCCCGAACAGCTGCGGCAGATGCAGTAGGAGGCGGCCGCCCGCGTCCGGGAGATGCAGCGCCGCGCCCGGGCCCGCCTGGAGGGCATATCGGAACCTGTCCGGGAACACCGCCCGGAAACCGGACATCCTGCCGGGCAGCCGGTACATACCCCGGGGGACATCCCCCGCCTCTCCCCGCCTGTCCCGCCTCCCCGCGGGAATCACGCCCAGGCGCCTTCCGGCGGATTGGGGAACATCCTCGGCCAGCTGGGGATGCCCGGCGGGATGGGGGAGCTGCTGGGCGGGCAGGGGGACAGCGACCGGACGATGCTGATGATGCTCCTGATGCTGCTCAGCACCCAGGGGAACTGCTCCCCCGGGTTGATCGCCGCCCTCTTCTGGCTGATGATGGGGTAGCGGGTTCCAGAATCTTTTGCAATGGTTAACGGGTACAGCCGCAGATGGCAGCCGGGGGGATTCCTCCGGCTGCCGTAGTTTGTTTTAAGCACATTTTGTGTGCTGCGCACGCTTCGTTACAGGTGAAGCAGCTGTGGACAGCTTCGGAAGTACGGGAAGTGACCGCCTGGGAAAGGGCTCTGCCCTCTCCACTCCCGCCAGCCCTTTAAAAAGGGCTGGACCCTAAACTTCTGATCTTCGCACGTTTCTTCGTGACTTCCACGCCAGCGCCGGATTTGGCGTTTCGGCAATTCGGTCTTTCAAAAGGCTGTGGCGGCCGGGGAAAGTTCCCGACAGCTGCCGTTTTGCATATTTTAGCACTTTTCTTTTTTGAGTGCTAATTTCCCCTTGACAAGCTTTCCGGAATGTGGTAGGATAAAACATAGTGGAAAACTATGAAAAAAGGCTCGAAGGAGGCGGCTGCCATGATGAAAAGCCGTACTGCCTGTTTACCGGGGCGGCGTTAGAGTGCGCCCCCTGCAAAAAAATTCAGAAAGGAAGGATATCATGCTGCAATGGCGGGAACTGCGCGCGGACGAACGGGAAAGCTGGTACAGGGATAAGCTGCGGCGGGACTTCCCCGCCGACGAGCTGAAACCCCGCGCCATGATCGAGAAACTGATCGGGCAGGGCCGCTACCACTGCTATGGCTTTTTCGATGAAGCCGGCCATCCGGCCGCCTATGCTTATACGATGGAATGTGAGGAATACGTCCTTCTGGACTATCTGGCGGTCGAGCCGGACGCCCGCGGCCAGGGGATCGGCTCCCAGGTGCTGCCCCTTTTGGGGGAGATTATCGGGGACCGGACGATGCTGATCGAGGCGGAGAACCCCGCCTGCGCCCGGAGCCTTCCCGATCGGGACACCCGGCAGGCCCGCATCCGGTTTTACCAGAAGGGCGGGATGCGCCTTTCGGGGGTGCTGGAAGACGCCTTCGGGGTCGAGTACCGGATTTTGACCGGCGGCCGGGAATGCACCGACGAGGAGGTTGCCGGGGCGATGATGGATATCTATTACGCGATGGTCCCGGAGGAGATCGTCCGCCGGGAGGTCAAAACCTGGATCCCCTGATGGCTGGAAAAGGCGGAAAATGTGAAAAAATTGCGCATTGGCGCGGGTATGGGAATCAATTCCAAAGAAGTTTTCTATAAATTTCACATTTCGGCTATCTTTTCAAAAATGAACATGATATAATGAAAATACCAATTAACAAACCGGGCCGGCGAGCCGGCTGGGCATATAGATTCTGACAAAAGAAAGGAAGTTTGATGACTATGGCACTGGGAAAAATCCTTGTCACCGATGACGATAAGAATATCTGCGAACTGCTCCGCCTCTACCTCGAAAAGGAGGGCTACAGCGTCATCCTCGCCCACGACGGCGAAGAAGCGCTCCTCAAATTTGAAACCCTCCACCCCGACCTGATCCTCCTGGACATCATGCTCCCCGGCCTCGACGGCTGGCAGGTCTGCCGGGAGGTCCGGAAGAAGAGCCAGGTGCCGATCATCATGCTGACGGCGAAGGGCGAAACCTTCGATAAGGTCCTGGGGCTGGAACTGGGGGCCGACGACTATGTCGTCAAGCCCTTCGACACCAAGGAGATCGTCGCCCGCATCAAGGCGGTGCTCCGGCGCGTCGGCCAGAACAACCAGGCCTCCGACATCAAGGAGGTCCGCTACGACAAGCTGGTGGTCAACATGACCCGCTACGAGCTCAAAGTCGACGGCAAGGTCATCGATACCCCGCCCAAAGAGCTGGAGCTGCTCTTCCACCTCGCTTCCAACCCCAACCGGGTTTACACCCGCGACCAGCTGCTGGACGAGGTCTGGGGCTTTGAGTACTACGGCGACTCCCGGACGATCGACGTCCATGTCAAACGGCTGCGGGAGAAGCTGGAAGGCGTTTCGGACAAGTGGTCCTTAAAGACCGTCTGGGGCGTCGGCTATAAATTCGAGGTCGTCGACCTGCTGTAAAGGCTAACTTTGGCCCGCCTGTGCATTTCCGGGCGGGCCTGTTGTTTTTATACTGACTATACAGCAGCTGCCAAAAAATGATTTACCGAAACACAAAATTCGGCGCTGGCGTGGCAATTACGAAGAAACGGGCGAAGATCAAAAGTTTAGGGTCAAGCCCTTTTTAAAGGGCTTGCGGGAGTGGAGAGGGCAGAGCCCTTTCCCAGGCTCTTACTTTCCGTACTTTCGAAGCTGTCCACAGCTTCGGCGCCTGTAACGAAGTGTGCGCAGCACTCAAAAAATACTCCCAAAATACTATCGGCAGATTGTGCCTGAAAGTTCAGGCAGCCTTCTTTTGCCTCTGGAGGTGTCCTCCCTTGCAAAAAAGCATTTTCTACAAATACTTCCGCAGCACCGCCGCCGTGGTCGCCGCGTCGATCCTGGTCCTGGGGAGCCTGTTTATGATCTTCGCGTCCGATTATTTCAAAGAGGACAAGCGGGAGACGATGCAGCAGCAGATCACCATCACCAGTTCCCTCCTTCTCGCCAATTCCGAATACGACGGGGAACAAAACCGGGTGGTGGTCAACTCTTCCGCCATCACCGAGGGGTTTGAGACCCTGTCGATGCTAAACGACAGCGCGGTCTTTTTCACCAACTCCTCCGGCGTCATCCAGATCTGGTGCGAGGACGGCGCCCTCTCCCAGCCGGTCTACACCGTCTCCCCCCAGGTGCTTCGGTCGATCGACCAGGACGGCAGCTATTTCGCCGCCGGGCGGCTGGAGGGCCTGTTCGACGAATCCTACTATACCTACGGCGAAGCGATCCAGATGGGCGGCGCTACCATCGGCTACATCTTCATCGCCGAGCCCAGCAGCGAGCTCTCCGCCTTCCTCACCGAGATGATCAAGATGTTCCTCCTCTCGGCGGTGGCGGTGCTGGTTTTGTCGGTGGTCGTCACCTACTACTCGACCATCAAGATGGTCCGGCCGCTGCGGGAGATGGCGGCCGCCGCCAAGAAATTCGGCCAGGGGGACTTCTCCTCCCGGATTGAGGTCACCTCCGACGACGAGGTGGGCCAGCTGGCAATGGCCCTCAACAACATGGCCCAGTCCCTCTCCCAGCAGGAATCGATGCGCCGCAGCTTTGTCGCCAACGTCTCCCACGAGCTGAAGACGCCGATGACCTCGATCGGCGGGTTTATCGATGGGATCCTGGACGGCACCATCCCACCCTCCGAGCACAAAAAGTACCTCCGGATTGTCTCGGAAGAGACCCAGCGGCTCTCCCGGCTGGTCCGCAGTATGTTAAACCTCTCCCGGATTGAGGCGGGCGAGCTGAAGCTCAACCGCACAAACCTCAACATCGTCGACACCATCGCCCAGACCCTCTTCACCTTCGAGCAGTCGATCGACCAGAAGAAACTGGATATCCAGGGGCTGGATGTGGGGAAGGTGATGGTCGACGCCGACGCCGACCTGATCCACCAGGTGGTCTATAACCTCATCGAAAACGCCGTCAAGTTCGTCAATGAAGGCGGCTGCCTCGCCTTCTCCTTCCGGACGGACGGGGGGATGACCTACATCGGCATCCGCAATTCGGGCGAGGGCCTCTCCAAAGAGGAAATCCCCCGGGTCTTCGACCGGTTCTACAAGACCGACCGCAGCCGCGGCATCGACAAAAACGGCGTCGGGCTGGGGCTCTACCTGGTCAAGTCGATCGTCGGCCTCCACGGCGGCGACATCATCGTCAGCAGCGTTCAGGGGGAATACACCGAATTCGTCTTCTCGGTGCCGTCGGCGAAGATCAAGTCCTCCCCGATCGTCACCGGCCGGGAAAAGGAGTACGGCGTCAACTCTTCCGGGCTGATCCCGGTGGAACAGGCGGCCGAAACGCCGGAGGAACCCCCGGAAGGCCGGGAAGGCGCTGAAAACGGCCCCGCCGCCGGGACTTGAGCAGATTGTTACATTCTGCGGAAGAAAAGTTCATCTTTATCTGGTATCCTGAAGATAGGAAATGACTTCCCTCACCGTTTACAGCCATTTTGCAGAAAGGTGTTGAGTGAATGGCAGATCAGAACTACCGGCGGCCGGATGAAACCGGGGACGGCCGGCAGGAATACGGCGGCGGCTCGACCTATCACGGCGGGCGGGCAGCCGGCTGGGGCGAAACCCCCGGCGGCAACCCCAACGGCATGGACGGCCAGCCCCCGCAGTACGGAATGAACGAAAACGGCCAGTACCGTTACAGCTATGAAGACTATGACCGCATCTCCTACGGCCCCGGCGCCGGTACGGCGGACAGCGGCAAAAAGGGCGGGAACGGGGTCAAGGTCTTCGCCGTGATTATGACCGTCCTGTTTATCATCGTCGTGGTGATGCTCGTAGGCCTGATTGCGGCAAACCGGACGGAAACGACTTCCGCCGGTTCAATCCCCACCGTTGAAAACAGTTCCGCCTCCGCAGACGAAACTTCCCGGGAGGAGCTGCAGGTCCCGAGCCTCAGCATCACCTCCCACGCCGAAGAGGATACCTATATCAGCTCGGACGGCAAACTGACCACCCCGCAGATCTATGAAAAGGTGCGGCCGTCGGTCGTCGGCATCCTCAACTATGGGGCGGAAAACCCGCTGACCGCCTCTTCTTCCGGCAGCGGCATCATCCTCACCAGCGACGGCTATATCCTGACCAACGCCCATGTCATTGAGGGGGCGGCCAACCTGATCGTCGTCCTGGACAACAACGAGGAATACGCCGCCCAGGTCATCGGCACCGATACCACCACCGACCTCGCGGTCCTCAAAATCGAGGCGGAAAACCTGACCGCTTCGGAACTGGGCGATTCCGGCCAGTTACAGGTCGGGGAAAAGGTGGTCGCCATCGGCAACCCGGCAGGCTTAAACCTCGCCGGCTCCACCACCCAGGGCTGCGTCTCCGGCCTTGACCGGACGATCACCGTCACCCTCGACAGCGGCGAAACCATCAGCATGGAGGTCATCCAGACCGACGCCGCCATCAACCCCGGCAACTCGGGCGGGCCGCTGATCAACGAATACGGCCAGGTCATCGGCATCAATTCCAGCCGCCTCTCCTCCTCGACCTACAACGGCATCGGGTTTGCGATCCCGATAAACAATGCCCTCCCGGTCGTGGAAGACCTGATCCAGTACGGTTATGTGACCGGGCGGGTCAAGCTCGGCATCACCTACTACACCATCAGCGAAGTGGTCGGCGCAATGTCCGGCTATACCCCGGGCCTCTTGGTCTACAGCGTCGATACGACAATGGATATCTACCAGAAGGGCATCCGGGCGGGGGATATCATCACCGAAATTGATGGAACCCCTGTCACCACCAAGGACGCGGTTAAGCAGGCACTCGAGGGCAAGTCCCCTGGCGACAGCATCCTCCTCACCTGTTACCGGACCACCGCAGCCGGCGGCTCGACCTTCTCGGTGGAGGTCATCCTCGGCGAGGACACCGGCAACAGCGACACCAGCTCCTATTCGACCGAAACCGGCGGGTCGGTCGGCGTCCCGACCGCTTTGCCCCACAGCGGGACCTGAGACAGACAAAAACGAGCGTATCCGGATATGGATACGCTCGTTTTATTTTGGGATTATGTTTTGGGTGCTGCGCACGCTTCGTTTCGGATACAGCAGCTGTGGACAGCTTCGGAAGTACGGAAGGTGGGCGCCCGGGAAAGGGCTCTGCCCTCTCCACTCCCGCAAGCCCTTTAAAAAGGGCTTGACCCTAAACTTCTGATCTTCGCACGTTTCTTCGGAATTTCCACGCCAGCGCCGATTCTTACGTTTCAGCCGACGGCCTTTTCCCGATTACCGGATGAAATTGGTCCGCTGGAACGGTTCCTTTTCCGGCAGGCCGAACTGCTCTTTCCCGAGGGCGATGCTCTTCATCAGGAAGGCCATGTTGCGGGCCAGCGTCCGCATCTGCTGCAAACCCTCCGCGTCCTGCTCTGCCTCGCCCGGCAGGCTGCCGTGCACCCCATTCCAGTACTGGCCGGAAGCGACCGGCATACCGGAAATGGTAAAGTACTTGTTCAGCTCGTCGTGGGTCGCGGTCAGGCCGCCCCGGCGGGCCGACGCCACCGATGCGCCGACTTTCATCGTCTTGTCGAAGAGGGTGCTGTAAAACAGCCGGTCGAGGAAAGAGACCATCGTCCCGTTGGCCGAACCGAAATAGACGGGGCTGGAGATGACCACGCCGTCGGCCGCTTCAAATTTGGGGGCGGTCTCGTTCACCAGGTCGTCAAAGACACATTTGCCCTTCTTTTTGCAGCTCAGGCAGCCGATACATCCCCGGATATCCTTATTGCCGACGACGACCGTCTCCACTTCAATCCCTTCCGCCGTAAAAACCTTTTCCATCTCTTTCAGCGCGACCGCGTCGTTGCCGTTGGGGCGGGGGCTGCCGTTGATCATCAATACCTTCATCTGTATACCTCCGTTTTCGTTTGGACATCGTGTACATATTTAGTATAACTTTTATCCCCTGCCTTGTCAAGAAACCCTTTCTTATCACTCTTTATACCTTTACGTTTACACCTGTATCTTCCCAGAATTCACAAAATTTTTATTGCGAAACGGAATTCCCAGTGGTATAATAGGGTAAAAGGGGGTAAGCGCGGATGAAAATCTCGACAAAAGGCCGCTATGCGCTGCGGATGATGCTGGATATCGCCCGCCAGGGGGATGACGCGGTCGTCTCCCTCAAGGACATCTCCGGCCGGCAGGAAATTTCAGTCAAATACCAGGAGCAGATCGTGATGCAGCTCAGCCGGGCGGGCTTCCTCTCCAGCGTCCGGGGCCCGTCGGGCGGATACCGGCTGGTGCGCAGGCCGGAAGAGTATAAAGTCGGCGAGATCCTGCGGGCAATCGAGGGCAGCCTCGCGCCGGTCGCTTGTCTCGACGGGGAGGAGAACCAGTGCGCCCGGTGCGACCACTGCGAGACCCTTTCCTTCTGGCAGGGGCTGGATGAGGTCATCAACCGGTATGTCGACCAGTTTACCCTCCAGGACCTGTTAAACGAGTGCAAAGAGCAGGAAGAGGCGGC
>DVHA01000216.1 GCA_018712425.1 Candidatus Faecivivens stercoravium
CGGTCGAGGAGGGCGGCGATGGTGCTCTTGCCGGAGCCGGTGCCGCCGAGGATCGCGAAGGTCTTCCCGGCGGGGATGGTGAAGCTGAGGTGCGAGAGGACCGGCTTTAACCCCTCGTAGGAGAAGGTGACGTCGTTAAACCGGATGTCCTTGTCCATCGGGGGCGTTTTGGCCTCCGGCAGCACCTTTTCCTCCTCCGCCCGGAGAATGTAGGCGACACGGTCGATCGAGACGCCCGATTTGCTCATCTCCGAAAGCGTCCGGCCGAGGCTCCGGATCGGCCAGGTGAGGGAGGAGTTGTAGCTGATAAAGGCAAGGAGCGTCCCGGCGGAGATTTCGCCGTTTGCCGCAAAGGCCGCGCCGACCGCGATGACCGACATGATCTGGAGCCCGGTCATCAGGTCGCCCAGCGCCCAGTAGACGCTCATCAGCTTGCCCAGCTCGACCCACAGCTCGGAAAAGCGGCTGTTTTTCTTATTAAACTTGTCCACTTCGTACCGCTCCCGGCCGAAGGCCCGGACGACCCGGACGCCGGTCAGGTTCTCCTGGACGTTGGTCGAGAGGATGCCCTCCGCCTCGTCGGCGGTGCGGAACCGTTTACTGATCTTGGAGTAGAAGATGCCGGAGTAGAGGAGGACAACCGGGATGAAGACGGCCGAAATCAGGGCGATCCGCCAGTCCATCGAGAACATGATAACCATATAGTAGACGATCATGAAGACGATGCGGATGACCTCCAGAAGCTGGTTGGTAAAGAAGTTGCGGATAACCTCGACGTCGGAGGTACAGCGCTGGATGATCTCGCCGGTGTTGTGTCCCACATGCCAGGAGAAGGGGAGCCGCTGGATGTGGGAGTAGAGGGCGTCCCGCAGCCCTTTGACAAACCCCTCCGAGCCGCGGGCGGTGGCGGTGCGGGTGCCGAAGTTGCCGAGGCCGCCGATCAGGGCGGCGATGATGATCGCGCCGGCCGCTAAAAGAAGCGTCTGGCCGGGGTTTTCTCGCAGCCAGTCCAGGGAGGTAAACGCCTGGAGGGCGGCCGGGAGGGTGTAGTCCTCGGTCCCCAGCACCGAGTCGACGGTGACGCTGATGACCTGGGGGGTCAGCGAGTTGCAGACGGTCGAAAGCACCGAACAGAGGAGCGCCGTCGCAAAGAAGAGGAGGTTCCCCTTTAAAAACTTCGCCATCAGCGGGAAGTTGTTCTCTTTTTTCTGTTTTTTCGGGTTCATGTTGTTCCTTTCCTAAGGTACCGTGAGCGTACCCCAATCTGCGTTTTTGGTTAAAGAAAAGCGGGCCGCCTTTTTGGACGCCGGGCGGTGGGGCGTGGCTAAACTGCGCATAACTTGATGGTTCCCTTCTTTCATTTGGTTCGCGGGTGGATGGCTGCCGTTTCGGGGTTAATACAGGGCCGCGGCAATCCGGCGGCGGAATCCCTGTCAAAACGGGGAACGGGTAACATACGTTCCTCCCAAAATATAGCAGATCGGTGAATTTTTGTCAATATGTTCCGAAACCTTTTCCAAATTTGATAAAAAGGTTAGCTTTTTGCAACCCGGAAAAGAAAAAGCGCCGGAAGGATCGGCGCTGGATGAAAGGGTAATTCTATTATAAAATATTGTGCAGAATCGGGGGAAAATCTTTGGGTTACCGCTTCTTCTTTTTCTTCCCGGCGCTCTTAACCCGCGGTTTCCGCTCGGGGATTTTGCTGAGGTCGAAGAGGTCGCCCAGCGTCGCGCCGGCCGGTTCCGGCTCCTTGCCCATCAGCTGCCGGACGACCTTTGTCCGTTCGGCGAAAGCTTCCGGGTCCTTGACCAGCGTTAGGAGGGAGGCGGAGTTTTCGGCGTCCACCATCGCCGAATGCTGGCTGCCGGAGAAGCTGCCGCTGGAGGCGCCGAGGGCGTTGGTCAGCGAGAGGGGGTTGCGGCGGGAAAGGCCCATCAGCCGGGTGTAGACCCGCTGGAAGTCCATCCAGCGGTTAAAACATTTCGGGATCTCCAGGTGTTTGAGGCGGCACTCGCCGGAAAACTGCTTCCAGTCGGAGTTGCTCCAGGCGTAGATGCGGGTTTTGCCGTCGCCGGTGTCGCTCCCCTTTAAAATCCAGTCGGTGAAGATGCCGATTGCCTCCTTTAAAAGGGGGGCATTTTCGACGTCTTCCTGCCTGATGCCGGTCAGCTGTGTGATATGGGGCATGACAGGGGAATATTCCGGCTTTACGTTTAACGAAAAGCGGTCGGTCAGCTGGTAGTCTTCATTTAGTTTGACCGCGCCGATCTGGATGATCTCGCCCAGCACAATCTCCCGCGCCTCCCGGTTCTCCCGGGGGATCGGGTTCATCTCAAAGTCCAAAAAGATATGCTGCACATCCTGACTTCCTTTCTGTATGGGGTTTCTTACCCATTTTACCACATTTTCATTTTAAAAGAAACCCCTGTTGCATCAGGCGGCAATCCATGCTAGAATAAAACCGGAACCACATTTTTGCGACAGGAGATGATCAGATGCTCTTTCAAAACGCGCTGCTCTTTCTGCCGGACGGGCATTTCCGGCTGGGGGATATGCGGGTAAACGGCGAATGGATTGCCGAAATTGGGGAGAAGCTCTCCCTGCTGCCGGGGGAGGAAGCCCTGGACTGCGGCCGGCGGAAACTGGCCCCCGGCCTCATTGACATCCACACCCACGGCTGCCGGATGCACGATTTCTGCGAGGGGACCGAGGAGGCTTTCGAGGCGATGGCCGCCTGCTACATCGAAAACGGGATTACGACCGTCTGCCCCACCTCAATGACCCTGCCGGTGGAGCGGCTGGAAGAGATTTATTTGGCCTACGCCCGGTGGATGGAGAAAAACCCCCGGGGGACACGGATGATCGGCATCAACATGGAAGGCCCCTTTATCAGTGTGGCCAAAAAGGGCGCCCATGAAGAAAAGTACATCGTCCCGGCGGACATCGAAAGCTTTCAGCGGCTGTGGGAGGCGAGCGGGGGGCGGATCCGGCTCTGCGACGCCGCGCCGGAAATCCCCGGGAACCTCGATTTTATCCGGGAGGCAAAGGATTTTTGCACCATTTCGATTGCCCACACCGCTGGGAGCTACGAGGAGGTCATCGCCGGGTTTGAAGCCGGGGCGAAAGGGGTGACCCACCTGTTCAACGGGATGAGCGGGTTTTCCCACCGGTCGCCCGGTTGCCCCGGGGCGGCGTTCGACCGGGCGGAATACGCCGAGCTCATCTGCGACGGGGAGCATGTCCTGCCGTCGGTGCTGCGGGCGGCGGTGAAGCTGCTGGGGCCGGAGCGGCTGGTGGTGATTTCCGACTCGGTGACGCCGGCGGGGATGCCGGAGGGCACCCGCTGCACGCTGGGCGGGGAAGAGGTGGTCGTCCGGGGCGGCCGGGCGGAACTGCCGGACGGGACAATCGCCGGAAGCATCGTCAACCTCCTGGAAGAGGTGCGGCGGCTCATCGGCTTCGGCATTCCGGAGGAAACCGCCCTCCTCGGCTGCACCCGCAACCCAGCCCGGGCGATCGGCGCCGGGGAGATCGGGGAACTGGCGGCGGGGAAGAAGGCGGATCTGCTGCTGCTGGGGTACGATTACCGGCCTGTTCGGGTTTATCGGGACGGCGTAAGGTATAGCTGAGGCTGTACCGGTGAAATTGCCGCGTTGCGGCAGTGAAATTGCGCTGCGCGCAGTGAAGGGTGAAATTTGGCCCTTCGGGCCAAGTGAAGGTACGCTTCGCTCATTGAATATTGGCGGAGACTGGAAAGTTTTGGCTCCAAAACGGAACGGCCGGAAAACCGATGGGACATAAAAAGCCTGCCCGGGTAACCGGACAGGCTGAGACTGTCGAAAAACGAGTTTAGCGGAAACGTAAGAATCGGCGCTGGCGTTAAAGTGACAAA
>DVHA01000217.1 GCA_018712425.1 Candidatus Faecivivens stercoravium
ACGGTGCCGTAGAGGAGCTTTTTGGCGGTGGCGACGTAGATGTTGCCGGGGCCGACGATCTTGTCCACCCGCGGGACCGTCTCGGTGCCATAGGCCAGCGCCGCGACCGCCTGGGCGCCGCCCATCAGGAAGACCCGGTCGACCCCGCAGATGGCGGCGGCGACGAGGATATCGGGGTTGGCGCGGCCGTCTTTTAAGGGCGGGGTGACCATGATGATCTCCTCCACCCCGGCGATTTTGGCGGGGATCGCGTTCATCAGGACCGACGACGGGTAGGCGGCGGTGCCGCCGGGGACGTAGAGCCCGACCCGGTGGAGGCCGCGGATCCGCTGGCCGAGGATGACGCCGTCGGGATGGGGGTCGATGAAGGATTCCCGTTTCTGGCGGTTATGGAAGGCGGCGATGTTCGCCTGGGCGTTTAAGAGCGCTTCAACAAAGGCAGGATCGGCGTTTGTCAGGGCGTCATTGATCTCCTCCCGGTCGACCTCGAAGGCGGGCGGAAGGCTTCCGTCGAATTTTTCGGTGTAATATTGGACGGCGGCGTCCCCTTCCCGGCGGACCCGGTCGAGGATTTCGGAGACGCTTTCGGTGACCTTTTTGTCCACCTCGCCCGCGCGGCTGCGGAGGGCGGAAAGGAGCTGCTGTTCGGCAGTGCCGTCGGCTTTGACAATCGGAATCATGGTGGTTCCTTCCTTTCGTACAAGCAGAGATAACATTTTTTATGATTATATTTTGGGTGCTGCGCACGCTTCGTTACAGGTGGTGCAGCTGTGGGCAGTTTCGGAAGTACGGGAAGTGATCACCTGGGAAGGGGCTCTGCCCCCTCCACTCCCGCGAACCCTTTAAAAAGGGTTCGATCCTAAACTTTATGACTTCCCCCCGTGGAGCGAAAAACGGGTTTCTGCGCCGGATTTGGGGGTTAAGGCTGTCCGGCTGCCTGTTCGATGGCGGCAATCAGCGGTTCCAGCTCTTTTTTGCGCATTTTGAGGCTGGCCGGGTTGACG
This sequence comes from Candidatus Faecivivens stercoravium, assembly GCA_018712425.1. Lineage (GTDB taxonomy): Bacteria > Bacillota > Clostridia > Oscillospirales > Ruminococcaceae > Faecivivens > Faecivivens stercoravium. The sequence goes on from DVHA01000217.1 coordinate 1,005, forward strand.
ATCAGCCGGGCGGAGACGTCCGCCACCTCTTCCTGCACCTCGAGGCCGTTCTCCCGGAGGGTCGTGCCGGTCTCGACGATATCGACGATGCCGTCGGACAGGTCGAGGAGGGGCGCCAGTTCAACCGAGCCTTCGATCTTGATGACCCGGACATCCATCGACTTGCCGGCAAAATAGCGGCGGGTGACGTTCGGATATTTGGTGGCGACGGTCTTTTCGGCGTAGCCGCTGTAGAAGTCGTTCCCCTTTTTGACCGCCAGCGCGAACCGGCAGCGGCCGAAGCCGAGGTCGGCGACTTCAAAAAAGCTGCCGCCGTGCTCCATAATCGTGTCCTTGCCGACGACGCCGAGGTCGCAAACCCCGTGTTCGACGTAGGTGATGACGTCTGCCGCCTTGGCCAGCACCGCCTCGAGGCCGGAACCGGGGATGTCGAGGATCAGCCGGCGGCCTTTGTTCCGCAGCTCGCTGACGTCGTAGCCCATCTGTTCCAGCAGGCGGGTGGTCTTCTCTTCCAAACGCCCCTTGGTCAGGGCAATCCGCAGTTTTCTCACAGGATCACCTCCCGCACTTCTTCCCCGGCGATCAGCAGCCGCCGGATGCCCTTCTGCCGGGCATAGGACAGGGTTTCTTCCATCGTTTCATAGACCGAGAACTCGGCCTTCCGGCCGGCGGAGGCCTCTTCATCGGCAATGCTCAGGCCCTTCGCGTAAAAGCCGGACTCGGCATAGACGAGCGTGTCGGGGGCGAGGTCGAAGTCCATCCCCTGCCGGATGACCCGGGCGGCCGCGTCGACGTCCAGGCCAAAGCCGATGGCCGGAAAATCCGCCCCAAAGTCGGAGAGGAGGGTGTCATACCGGCCGCCGGTGAGGACGGTGTCGCCGACCCCTTCGGTGTAGCCCTGGAAGACGATGCCGGTGTAGTATTCGTTCCGGCCGACGATGCCGAGGTCGATCGAGACGCAGTCCTCCGCCCCGAGGGCGTTGAGGTCTTTGAGGAGCGAACGGAGGTACTCGACCGGTTCCCGGATATCCGGGCCGTCAATCAGGGCGGTCAGTTCCGCAAGCACTTCTTCCCCGCCGAACAGCGCCGGCAGCCGCCCGAGGGCTTCCGCCGCCCCGCCGGACAGGGCGGCCGTCCGGTCGGAGAGGGCGGGATAGTTTTTGGCGGCGATCAGCTCCCGCACCGCTTCCTTCTCCCGGGGGGTGAAGGCGAGGCGGGCGGCGAGGGCGTTGAAGATGCCGATGTGGCCGATCTCCAGCCGGTAGTTTTGAAGGCCGCAGCTGCGCAGCGCCTGGATTGCGAGGAACAGGGCCTCCAGGTCGGCTTTGGCGCCGGGCGCGCCGATAATTTCGATGCCGGCCTGCTCCACCTCGTTTGAGTGGCCGCTGTCGGCCGGGCTGACCCGGTAGGCGGACTGGTTATAGTAAAGCCGGAGCGGCAGCGGCTGGTCCCGCAGGCGGGTGGCCGAAAGCCGGGCAATCGGCATCGTCAGGTCGGGTTTGACCGCCATCAGGCGGCCCTGCCGGTCGGTCAGCTTGAACATGTATTCCTGGGGGATGGCGTGGTCTTCGGGGGTGAAGACGTCGTAAAATTCGAGGGCCGGGGTGATGACCTCGGAAAAGCCCCGGGCGGTAAAGACGGCCCGAAGGCTCTCCTCCACCCGGTGGCGGGCGAGGCAGTCCTCAAACAGCAGGTCCCGGGTGCCCTCGGGGGTGATGAGTCGGTTGTCGTTCATGTGTTTTTCTCCAAAGTCAGGTGTTTTTTGGGGGCAAGCGAAGTTCACGGAAATGAATTTTTGTCTAAGCATTGAATGGTTGTTTCGCTGCCCTTCTGGCAGCGACCAAGGGTTCCCCTTGGATGGGACCAAGTTTCACTTGGATGGACCAGG
>DVHA01000218.1 GCA_018712425.1 Candidatus Faecivivens stercoravium
GAAGACATCGCGGTCATCCGCACGCCTATAAACTGAAAATATCATAAAACAGGCGCTGGAATCTGATTTCCAGCGCCTGTTCAGTTTGTCGAAAAAGTCTTTTTTGAGTATTTTTTGGGTGCTGCGCACGCTTCGTTATCAGTGGCAAAGCCGTGATCAGCTTCGGAAGTACGGAAAGTGAGCGCCTGGGAAGGGACTCTGCCCCTTCCATTCCCGCAAGCCCTTTAAAAAGGGCTTGACCCTAAACTTCTGATCTTCGCACGTTTCTTCGCAACTTTAACGCCAGAACCGATTCTCGCGTTTTTGCTAAACTTGTTTTTTGACAGTCTCACAGGCGCTGGGACTATAATTCCAGCGCCTGTTGTCATATCTCCGCCAGCACGGCTTTGCCGGCCGCCCGGCTCTTTTTCATGTCTAATACCCGCTGGTTGCGGCTGCCGCGGAACCGCAGGGTCAAATCCCGCTTGCTGAGCACAAACCGCCCGTCAACGAGGTAGTCGATCTTCTGAAGCAGCTCTCCCACATCCGGTTCTGTTTCCGATTTCTGCCAGAGTTCTTCCAGTGTCCAGCCGGAGTAGCAGAAGACGTCCTTCCCAAGCCGGTGCACTTCATCTGCCAGCGCCGCAAACGCCCCCGCCTGGCAGAAGGGTTCGCCCCCCGAGAAGGTCACCCCCTGGAGCAGCGGGTTCTTCCGGATTTCTTCGACAAGCCGGGAGACGCCCGCCTGTTGGCCGCCGTCAAAGGGGTGGGTCTGGGGGTTGTGGCAGCCGGGGCAGTGGTGGGGGCAGCCCTGGCAGAAGACGGTAAACCGGATCCCCGGCCCGTCGACGATCGATTCCCGGACAATCCCGGCAATCTGCAAATACGCCTCTTCCATCCGCCTTACCTCGCTTTACCGCGCAGGGTAATCCGCGGCAGCCGTTCGGAACCGGCCTCGCCCTTGTCCTCCCGCCGGTGGCAGTGGGGACACTCGTTGGCGATGATGCCGGTAAAGCCGCAGACCGGGTCCCGGTCGACCGGATGGTTGATCGAGCCGTAGCCGATGCCGATCTCCTTCATATACCGGATGACCGCCTCGAAGGCCGGGAGGTTCTGGGTCGGGTCGCCGTCCAGCTCGATATAGGAGATGTGGCCGCCGTTGGTCAGCGCGTGGTAAGGGGCTTCCAGCCGCAGTTTATCAAAGGCCGAAATCTCGTAGTAAACCGGGATGTGGAAGGAGTTGGTGTAGTACTCCCGGTCGGTGACGCCGGGGATTTTGCCGAAGAGCTGCTGGTCCTGCCGGACAAAGACGCCGGAGAGCCCCTCGGCCGGGGTCGCAATCAGCGTGAAGTTAAGGCCGGTCAGTTCCCCCGTCTGGTCCATCCGCTCCCGCATATGGGAGACGATTTTAAGCCCCAGTTTCTGGGACTCTTCCGACTCCCCGTGGTGGAAGCCGGTCAGCGCCTTTAGACACTCGGCGAGGCCGATGAACCCGAGGGTCAGGCTCCCGTGCTTTAAGACCTCCCCAACCTCGTCGTCCTTCCGGAGCTTTTCCGAACCGATCCAGACCCCCTGGCCCATCAGCATCGGGTAGTTGCGGATCTTTTTGCGGGACTGGATCGCCAGCCGGTCGAGCAGCTGCTCGATAATGAGGTCGATCATTTTGTCGAGGTTTTGAAAGAAGAGGTCGATGTCCCCGTGGGCGTTGATCGCGAGCCGCGGGAGGTTTACCGAGGTAAAGGACAGGTTCCCCCGCCCGGTGACCACCTCGTTATCCGGGTCGTAGCGGTTGGCCAGCACCCGGGTCCGGCAGCCCATATAGGCGCATTCAGTTTCGGGGCGGCCGGGCTTATAGTATTGCAGGTTAAAAGGCGCGTCCAGGAAGGAGAAGTTCGGGAACAGTCGCTTGGCCGACACCCGGCAGGCCAGCTTGAAGAGGTCGTAGTTGGGGTCGCCGGGGTTATAATTGACCCCTTCCTTCACCTTGAAGATCTGGATCGGGAAGATCGGCGTCTCCCCCGCCCCGAGGCCCGCTTCAGTGGCCAGCAGGACATTTTTCATCACCATCCGCCCTTCCGGCGAGGTGTCGGTGCCGTAGTTGATCGAGGAGAAGGGCACCTGGCTTCCGGCCCGGGAGTTCATCGTGTTGAGGTTGTGGACGAGGGCCTCCATCGCCTGGTAGGTCGCCCGGTCGGTCTCTTTTTCAGCCTCTTTCCGGGCAAAACCCTGCATCTTGCCGGCCGTTTCGGGGCTTACCCCCAGCGAAAGGAGGAACTTTTCCTCCGCCGCCTGGTACCCGCAGTCGGCCATCTCCGGGTGGAGGGCGTCGGTCCAGATGGCTTTTACCTTTTCCTTCAGCCCATCCGCAATTTCCGGCGCAAGGAAATCCGCCGCCTTGACGAGATTTTCGGCATACCGTTTTTTATAGGTCTTCCGCACCCCGTCCGACAGGTAGTAGTCAAAACAGGGGATGCTCTGGCCGCCGTGCTGGTCGTTCTGGTTGGCCTGGATCGCGATGCAGCAGAGGGCCGAGTAGGAGGCGATATCCTGGGGCTCCCGCAGGTAGCCGTGGCCGGTCGAGAAGCCGCCGGTGAAAAGCTTATGCAGGTCAATCTGGGTGCAGGTGGTGGTCAGCGTCAGGAAGTCGAGGTCGTGGATATGGATGTCCCCGTCGATATGGGCCTTGGCGTGCTCCGGCTTTAAGACAAAGAGCTGGTTGAACTTCTTAGCCCCTTCGGAACCGTATTTCAGCATCGTCCCCATAGCGGTATCGGCGTCGATGTTGGCGTTTTCCCGCTGGAGGTCGCTCTCGGAGGCCGGCTGGAAGGTCAGCCCCTCGTAAATCCGCATCAGGCTGGAATCCATCTCCCGCACCCGGCTGCGGTCGGCCCGGCAGAGGATATAGCTCTTGGCGGTGGCGGCGTGCCCCTCTTCTACCAGGACCTTTTCCACCGCGTCCTGGACCTGGTCGACGTCCGGGACCGCCCCGGAACCGACCTTGTCCTCGAGGAGCGACGCCGCGCTCTCGGCGAGCTTATAGGCGGTCTCGTAGTCGCTGCCGCCGACACTCTGGGCGGCGCGGAAGATGCCCATCGCGATTTTTTCGATGCTGAAGGGGTCGGTCCGCCCGTCCCGCTTCTTTATCCTGGTGATCATGTTCCTCATCCTTCGCAAGCTATTTAGTAGTCAGGTATCCCTTTACCCACAAGATATAGTGGAATTCCATGCAGCTGTGTCTATTATAGGACGGAAAACCAGAACTTGTCAAGTGGAAAAGACCGCTGGGGAAAAGTGGAGGGCGGGGAAAAGAGGGCGGCGGGTTCACCAAAAAATTGGGGACAAAATTATCGGTTTTTCCCCTTGTCGAAGGACGGCGTTTCATGGTATAAAGAGCCGGGGCTGTCCCTCGCCAGCGGACAAATGGAAATGTTTTCCCCTCTTTCCACCGCTTTCCCCAGGGCCTTTTTCCACTTTTCCCCTTCCCCGCGCCGCGATTTCCCACGGCGGCCTGCGGAAAGACCCGCCGAAGTTTTCGGGCGGTTTTTGTGGAATCTATCTATAAAAGATAGGGCCGGCCGCTGACGGTCATCCGAATGCTGGAAACTTTTTCCCGGAAGATTGTGGATAGCTGACAGTTTTCCGGCCGGAGTTTGAACGGGTTTTTTCGCGGGAAATGGAAAAAATAACTTTTCAATCGGGGAATGTTGTGCTATACTAGTAATGTTAAAGATGCGGGGGCAGAGGATGCGACCCTTTTGCCCCCTCCGGACGCTTTGTCCGGCATCCGATAAAAATCAGCAAAGCCGGGCCGTTTACAGGGATTCGGGAAATAGCCCTGTCTGAAAGGGGAAAGGCCTCTTTTTGCCCTGCTTGTCTGAAAATGAATAAAGGGGTGTCGCTTTGGAAAAGTATGTCATCAAAGGCGGCAAACGTTTACAGGGTGAAGTCACCATCAGCGCGGCCAAAAACTCCGCTGTTGCCATCCTGCCCGCCGCCCTTCTTTCCGACGAACCATGTCTGATAGATAACGTCCCCGACATCAGCGATATCGACTGCGCGGTCAAAATCCTCCGCCGGCTGGGCGCTGATGTCAAACGGACGGGCAAAAACAAGCTGCTCATCGACCCCCGGCACATCCACTCGGATACGGTGGAGTATGAGCTGGGGAAAAATATGCGGGCTTCCTATTACTTTATGGGGGCGCTGCTGGGGAAGGTCGGGCACGCCAACGTCTCGATGCCCGGCGGCTGCGACCTGGGGGCACGGCCCATCGACCAGCACCTGAAGGGCTTCCAGGCCCTCGGCGCCGACAACACCGTCGACTACGGGATGGTCCGGCTGACCGCACCTGAACTGCGGGGCAGCCATATTTATTTCGATGTCGTCACCGTCGGCGGGACAATCAACGTCATGCTGGCGGCCTGTAAAGCAAAAGGCCTTACCATCATCGAAAACGCCGCCAAGGAACCGCACATCGTCGACGTCGCGAACTTCCTAAACTCGATGGGCGCCGATATCATGGGCGCCGGTACCGACGTCATCAAGGTCCGCGGCGTCCAGCACCTCCACGGCTGCGAATACTCGATTATCCCCGACCAGATTGAGGCCGGGACCTTCATGATTATCGCCGCCGCCACCGACGGGGACATCCTGGTCCGCGGCGTCATCCCCAAACATCTCGAGGCGGTCACCGCCAAGCTGCAGAAGATCGGCGCGAAGGTCGTCGAATACGACGACGCCATCCGGGTCACCGGCACCGGCGTCCTCAAAAAGACCAGCGTCAAAACA
>DVHA01000022.1 GCA_018712425.1 Candidatus Faecivivens stercoravium
TCGCCGGCGGGATGCTGATGCGCCCGGAAGGGGACAATTTCGCCCTCAGCTCGAATCTGCTGAAGTAATCTATCTGTGAAGTAATATCCCTTTACAGACTTCCCTTTACAGGAAGCCCCAAAAACTTCCTGTAAAGGGATTTTACTTTATAGCTGGAATTTCCCGGGAAAAGCGCATAAATCGCGCAGTTTTCCATTAAAAGGAGGCAGAAAAATGGAGAAAAAGTACATCATCGCCCTCGACCAGGGCACCACCAGCTCCCGCGCTGTCATCTTTGACCGGGACCAGAAGGTCGTCCGGATTGCCCAGCGGGAGTACACCCAGTACTACCCGAAAGAAGGCTGGGTCGAGCACGACCCGATGGAAATCTACGCGACCCAGTACGGGGTTCTGGTGGACGCGATGCTCTTGGCCGGCATTTCGGCCGAAGAGGTGGCGGCGATTGGCATCACCAACCAACGGGAGACGACCATCGTCTGGGAGAAGGCGACCGGCCGCCCGGTCTACAACGCGATTGTCTGGCAGTGCCGCCGGACGGCGCCCCTTTGCGAGCAGCTGGAGGCCGAAGGGCTCGGGGACTCCATCCGCGCTTCCACCGGACTTCTGATCGACGCCTATTTTTCGGCCACTAAGCTCGCCTGGATCCTTGACCAAATCCTGGACGGCCGCGCCCGGGCGGAGCGCGGGGAACTGCTCTTCGGCACCGTCGACAGCTGGCTCATGTGGAAGCTGTCGGGCGGCGAAATCCATGCCACCGACTACACCAACGCCTCCCGGACGATGATGTTCAACATCCACACCCTCCAGTGGGACGAGAAGATCCTCGCCCGCCTCGGCATCCCCCGCCGGATGTTGCCGGAGGTCAGGCCCTCCGCCTCCGTATTCGGGTACGCCCATGTAGACGGGGTGGAGATCCCGATCGCCGGGGTGGCCGGCGACCAGCAGGCGGCACTGTTCGGCCAGTGCTGCTGGGAAGAGGGGCAGGTCAAGAACACCTACGGCACCGGCTGCTTCCTCCTGTACAACACCGGCACCCGGCCGGTCGAGAGCAAAAACGGCCTGGTGACAACCATCGCCGCGTCGGCGGACGGTTCGCTCCGGTACGCGCTGGAAGGGAGCGTCTTCACCGGCGGGGCGGTCGTCCAGTGGCTGCGGGACGAGATGCGGTTTATCGGCGAGTCGGCCGATTCGGAGTACTACGCCCGCAAGGTGCCGGACACCGGCGGGGTCTATATGGTGCCGGCCTTCACCGGCCTCGGCGCGCCCCAGTGGGATATGTACGCGAGGGGGCTGCTGATCGGCATCACCCGCGGCACCCGGCGGGAACACATCATCCGGGCGGCGCTGGAATCGATCGCCTACCAGTCGGCCGACCTTTTAGAGGCGGTTTCGGCCGACGCGGGCCGGGCGATTGACGAGCTGTCGGTCGACGGCGGCGCTTCGGCTAACGGCTTTTTGATGCAGTTCCAGTCGGACATCCTCGGCATCCCGGTCTGCCGCCCCGAGGTCTACGAGTCGACCGCCCAGGGGGCCGCCTATCTCGCCGGGCTGACGTCCGGGTTCTGGACGCCGGACGAGCTGCTGGCCGCCCGGAAGATCGCCGTCCGGTATACCCCGCAGATGGATGGGGTAAAACGGGAGAAATGCCGCCGGGGCTGGAAGCGGGCGGTTTCCCGTTCGCTCCAGTGGGCGAAGGAGGACGCGGAAGGGTAATCCGTCCGGGCACATTTTCCTTATAATCGTGTCGGAACTGTACCGCACGCATGTCCAAACTGTCAAATTTATCCTGCCGCGTTGACAGCGAAGGTAAAATATGCTATCCTGAAAAAAGGAATAAGAAGGTACCGGCCCTGTCTGGGCCATGAAAGGAAGGTTTTTATGTCTGTACTGGTTACCGGGGGCGCTGGGTATATCGGCTCCCACACCTGCGTCGAGCTGTTAAACGCGGGGGAATCGGTCGTGATTCTCGACAACTTCTCCAACTCCAAGCCGGAGGTGCTGGACAAAATCCGGCAGATCACCGGTAAGGACTTTAAATTCTACGAAGTCGACCTGGTGAACGAACCGGACGTCAAGCGGGTTTTTGACGAAAACCCCGACATCGACGTCGTCATCCACTTCGCCGGGCTGAAGGCGGTCGGCGAGAGTGTCGCCAAGCCGCTGGAATACTATCAGAACAATATTACCGGGACCCTCGTCCTCTGCAACCAGATGCGGGCCCACGGCGTCAAGAAGATCGTCTTCTCCTCGTCGGCCACCGTCTACGGTTCGCCGAAGTCGCTGCCGATCAAAGAGGATTTCCCCCTCTCCACCACCAACCCCTACGGCACCACCAAGCTGGTCATCGAGTGGATCCTCAAAGACCTCTGCAAGTCCGACCCCGAGTGGACGGCGGCGCTGCTCCGCTACTTCAACCCGATCGGCGCCCATCCCTCCGGCCTGATCGGCGAGGAGCCGGACGGCATCCCGAATAACCTCCTGCCCTATGTGGCGCGGGTGGCCTGCGGGGAACTGCCCTGCCTGTCGGTCTTCGGGGACGACTACAATACCCCCGACGGCACCGGCGTCCGGGACTATATCCATGTCGTCGACCTGGCGAAGGGGCATCTGTCCGCCCTCGACTGGGCCAGAAGCCATTCCGGCGCTGACGCCTTCAATCTCGGCACCGGCCACGGTTATTCGGTCCTGGAGATCGTCCACGCCTTTGAAAAGTACAGCGGCAAAAAGGTACCCTATAAAATCACTCCCCGCCGCCCGGGCGACATCGACGCCTGCTACGCCGACCCCACGAAGGCGAAGGCGGAACTGGGCTGGGAGGCCCGCCTCGGCATTGAAGAAATGTGCCGGGATTCCTGGAACTATATTGTGAAGAGCAAGGGGTTAGAGTAATTCTCTAAAGGTAAAGCGGCATAATCAAAAATCAGAAAGCTTCCGGCAAAACCGGGAGCTTTTTTGCTGTCCCGGAACCGCCCGGTTATCCTATGAGTAAAAAATACAACCAATCAATAAATTATCCGGCAGATTTTTTTGCGGAACCTCTGCAATTTTTCTCAATATGTGTTATAATAGAAAAGAAATTCCGTGAAAAGGGAGGATCCGATGAAACCATTTCCTCATACCTATACATCGATCGGCGACGGGGTCTCTTTCGGCAGCATCCCGATGGAGAAGTTCCAGTCCAGCCTGATCGCCGTCAGCCTGATCGTCCCCCTCTCGAAGGAGACGGTCACCGAAAACGCACTGGTGGCGCTGATGCTGGGGCGGAGCACCGCCGATTATCCGACCTACCGGCTGTTTTCCCGCCAGTTAAACCGCCTTTACGGCGCGGTCGCCGGTTCCAGCCTCCAGAAGCTGGGGGACGAAGAGAGCCTGACCTTCGCCGCCTCGACCATCGACTCCGGCCTTGCCCTCCATGGCGAAGACCTTTTAATGGAAAGCGCCCGGCTGGTGCTGTCGATGATCCTGCACCCGCTGATTCAGGACGGCGCTTTCGCCGAGGAGACCTTCCGGCTGCAAAAGAAGTACCTGGCCGATTCCATCCGGGCCGAAATCAACGAAAAGCGCCGCTACGCCGTCAACCAGACGATGCGGCTGATGCTGGGGGACGAACCGGCGGGGCTGCCGCTTTACGGCTTCCTTGAGGACCTGGAAAAGATCACCCCTCAGTCGGCCGCGGCGGCCTATGCCCGGATCCTGCGGGAATGCCGGATTGAGATCGTCCACGCCGGCACCGGCGACCCCTCCCGGCTCCGGCCGCTGTTTGAGGAGGCGTTCGGCGGCAGGTTTGCCGAAGGCCGCACCCCCTGCGTCCGGCCGCCCTTCCGCCATATCCCGGCCCCCGGCCCGGTCAAGACGGCCACCGACGACTTTGAAGTGGTGCAGTCCAAGCTCTGCATCGGCTACCGGGTGGACATCACCCCCGGCGGGGAGGAACTGAGCGCGATGCGGATGATGGTGGCCATCCTCGGCGGGACCGCAACCTCCAAGCTCTTTTTAAACGTCCGGGAGAAGCAGAGCCTCTGCTACTACTGCGGGGCCAACCTCGACCGGACCAAGGGGATTGTCCTCATCGACTCGGGCGTCCGGCCGGACAACGCCGAAGCGGCCAAAGCGGCCATCTTCCACGAGGTCGAGGCGATGCAGAAGGGGGACTTCACCGACGAGGATATGCGGTTCGCCCTGTTGTCGCTCCAGAATACCTTCCGGTCGGTGGAAGACGGCCTCTTTACAATTGAGAGCTACTACCGGGCCCAGAAGGTCTTCGGCATCCGGGAGACGCCGGAGGACCAGTGCCGGAAGCTGGCCGCCGTCACGAGGGAAGAGATCATCAAAGCCGCCAATATGCTCCATCTGGACACCGTCTACCTGTTAAACGGCACGGCGTCCGAAGGGGAAGCGGATGAAGAAGGGGAGGAGGTGCCCTACGATGGATAAAGAGATTTTGTCAAACCCGCAGCTGAAGGCGTCCTACATCCGTTACCGCCATCCGTCCGGCCTGTCGATTCTTCTCTACCCGATGGAGGGCTTTTCCAACGCTTACGCTCTTTTCGGCACCAATTACGGCTCGGTCGACACCTGTTTCCGCAAGAAGGGGGAGGGTGCTTTCACCACCGTCCCCGCCGGCATCGCCCACTACCTCGAGCACAAGCTCTTTGAGAGCGAGGACGGCGACGCCTTTAAGCTGTTCGCCGCGACCGGCGCCGACGCCAACGCCTATACCTCCTTCGACCGGACCTGCTACCTCTTTTCCTGCACCTCCCGGTTTGAGGAGTCGCTGAAGGCCCTGCTGACCTTTGTCCAGCACCCCTATTTCACCGAGGAGACCGTCCGCAAGGAACAGGGGATCATCGGCCAGGAAATCCGGATGTACCAGGATTCCCCCGGCTGGCGGGTGCTGTTCGAGCTGCTGGGCTGCCTCTATGAAAACTCCCCGGTCAAAATTGACATCGCCGGCACCGAGGAGAGCATCGCCCAGATCACCCCCGAACTGCTCTATACCTGCTACGACGTCTTTTATAACTTAAACAACATGGTCCTCTCGATTGCCGGGAACTTCGACCCCGATATTGCCATCCGGATTATCGAGGAAAACCTCCGGGATACCCCGCCGGTCGAGATCGAGCGGGCGCCCTACGATGAGCGGCCCGAGGCGCTGAAAACCCGGGCGGAAATCCAGATGGACGTCTCGCTGCCGCAGTTTTACATCGGCTTCAAGCAGCGGCCGGCCGAGGGGGAAGCGGCTTTCCTCCGGCAGCAGTTTGAGCTGGAGATTCTGCATGAGCTGCTGATTGGCTCAACCTCTTCCTGCTATGAAAAGCTGCTGCGGCAGGAGATTATCACCTCCAGCTTCGGCACCGAGGTCTTTGCCGGCCGGGGCTTCCTGACCTCCCTCTTCGGCGGGGACTCGGAAAACCCCGAGGCGGTCTGGGACGCGCTGATGGCGGAAATCGCTAGGGTCAAGCGGGAAGGGATCGACGAGGCGGATTTCCACGCCTGCAAAAACGCGATCTACGGCCGGATGGTCCGGGCGCTCCGGGACGTCGAGGATGCCGCGACGGCTTTCCTCAGCGCCGAGATGTCGGGGCTGGGCTTTTTCGACTCGGTGCAGATGCTGGCGGAGATCACCCCCGCCGACGTCGCTCGGAGGCTGGAGACCGATTTCGACCCCGATGCGGCGGCGATGGCGGTCATCCGCCCCCGCGGATAACATACCTGTAGGAGGACTTATATGCATACAGTCAGTTTCCCAAAGCTGGGCCTCAGCTTTGATTTAAACCCGGTCGCCTTTTCGATCGGCAGCATCAACGTAACCTGGTACGGCATCATCATCGCCGCCGGCATCCTGCTGGCGCTTCTGATGGCCTTCAAAAACTGCAAACGGTTCGGCGTCAACGGCGACAAGCTGGTCGACGTTGTCATCGGCGGGCTGATCGGCGGCGTCGTCGGGGCGAGGGCCTACTACGTCATCTTCTCCTGGGACCAGTATAAGGACAACCTGTCCGCTATCTGGCACACCTGGGAGGGCGGCATGGCCATCTACGGCGGCGTTATAGGCGCTTTCCTCGTCGGCGGTATCATCGCCCGTATCCACAAGATGCGGATCCTGCCGGTCATGGACCTGGCCGCCCTCGGGTTCCTGATTGGGCAGGGGGTCGGCCGCTGGGGCAACTTTGTCAACGGCGAGGCCTTCGGCAGCAACACCGACCTCCCCTGGGGGATGACCGGCGACCGGATTGTCGCCTACCTGTCGGATGCCGACAACATTTCGACCCTGACCCAGCTGGGCGTCACCGTCGACCCGAACGCGCCGGTGCACCCCTGCTTCCTTTACGAATCGATCTGGTGCCTTCTGGGCTTTGTCCTGCTCTACCTCTATTCCAAGCGCCGCCGGTTTGACGGGGAGATTTTCCTGATGTACCTCGGCTGGTACGGCTTTGAACGGATGATCGTCGAAGGGCTGCGGACCGACTCGCTGCTGATCGGGAACATCCGCGTCTCCCAGCTGCTGGCGGGGCTTTTGTTTGTCGCCTGCGTCATCGTCTGGTTTGTCATCCACAGCAAGATCAAGGCCGCCCACGACGACAACTACCTCAAATGCTACGCCTATACCGAGCAGTTTGAGAAGGATGAGGCGGATTACGCCGCCCTCCAGGCCCTGAAAGCCGATAAGGAAAAGTGGAAAGCGGAAAAGGCCCGCCGCCGGGCCGAGAAGAAGGCGGCGAAAGCCGGTAAACAGGAAGAACAGCCGGCCAACGAAGAATCTCCCGCGGAAGCGGCGGAGACGCCGGCTGCCGTAGAAGAAGGGGCTGAAAGCCCAGCGGAAGAGAAACAGCAGGCGCCGGAAGAAAAAGCCTAATCAATCCATATAGGAGGGGTCAGAAATGGCACAGATTATCGATGGGAAGAAGATTTCCGCCGCTGTTAAGGCAGAAGTGGCCGCCGGGGTGGCGGCCCTGAAGGAGCGGGGGATTGAAACCGGCCTCGCGGTGGTGTTGGTGGGGGACGACCCGGCCAGCCGGGTGTATGTGAACAACAAGAAAAAGGCCTGCGCCCTATGCGGCATCCGGTCTTTTGAATACACCCTCCCGGCGGAGACGAAGGAAGAGGAGCTGCTTGCCTTGGTCGGGAAGCTGAACGCCGACCCTGCGGTCAACGGCATCCTCGTCCAGCTGCCCCTCCCGCCCCAGATCGACGAGCAGAAGGTCATCGCGGCGATCGCCCCCGAAAAGGACGTCGACGCCTTCACCGAAGGGAACGTCGGGCGGATTATGATCGGCGACTACCATTTCCTGCCCTGCACCCCGGCCGGGTGCATGACGCTGATCGACTCGACCGGCGTCTCGGTCGACGGGAAAAACTGCGTCGTCGTCGGCCGGAGCAACATCGTCGGCAAGCCGATGGCGATGCTGCTGCTCCACCGCAACGGCACCGTCACCATCTGCCACAGCCACACAAAAAACCTGGCGGAAATCTGCTCCCAGGCGGACATCCTGGTGAGCGCCGTCGGCAAGGCCGGTTTCATCACCGCCCCGATGGTCAAGGAAGGGGCCGTCGTCATCGACGTCGGCATGAACCGGAACGCCGAAGGCAAGCTCTGCGGCGACGTCGACTTTGAAGCGGTCGAGAAGAAGGCCGGCTTTATTACCCCGGTCCCTGGCGGGGTCGGGCCGATGACCATCGCGATGCTGATGCGCAACACTCTCACCGCCGCTAAACTGCAAAACGGCGTCGAGTAAATGAACAGGGAAAATCCCCGTCCGGAACTGGTTTTTCCGGGCGGGGATTTTTGCTGGTTAGAGAAGCTTTGTCAAAAACGTCAAAATCGGCGCTGGCGCCAAAGTCACGAAGGAACGGGCGAAGATCAGAAGTTTAGGATCGACCCCTTTTTAAAGGGGTCGCGAGAATCCAAGGAGCAGAGCTCCTTGGCAGGCGCTTTGCTTCTGTACTTCCGAAATTGACCACAGCTTTGTCACTGATAACGAAGCGTGCGCAGCACACAAAATACGCTTAGATACTGCTTCTGAAATAGGTGCGGTTGAGTTCCAGCAGCCAGCCGCTGTCCAGCCCCCGCAGCGCCTCTTCGGTCACCCGGAAGGCCCAGTTCCCGCCGGGGACGCCCGGCTGGTTCATCTTGCAGTCGGTCCCGAACCCGCAGAGGTCCTGGATGGGCGCCACCGCCAGCATCGCCGGGCACTGCCAGAGGGTGCGGATCATCGCCCGGACCGCTGGGGCCTTCACGCCGCCCTCCGACCAGTTTTCGCCGGTGAACCCGCAGTAACGGAGCGCCCGGGCGCGGTTTTCGGGGGAAGTGGCGTAGAGCCAGCCCAGCGTCGTGTCGTTGTCGTGGGTACCGGTATAGGCGATGGAATTCCGCGGGATGTTGTGGGGGAGGTGGATGTTGTCGTAGCCGTCGATAAAGGCAAACTGCATGACCCGCATCCCCGGCAGGCCGGTGTCGGCAATCAGCTGTATCACCCCGTCGTCGATCTCCCCCAGGTCCTCGGCGATAATCGGGACGTCCCGCCCGAAGATGGTCCAGACCCGGTTAAAGAAGTCGAGGCCGGCCCCTTTGACCCACTTGCCCTCTTTGGCGGTTACCGCGTCGCCGGGGATGGACCAGTAGGAGGAGAAGGCGCGGAAATGGTCAATCCGCACCATGTCGTAGGTCCTGAGCGCGAACCCCAGCCGGTTCATCCACCAGTCGTACCCGGTTTCCTTCATATAATCCCAGTTGTAGATCGGCTGTCCCCACAGCTGGCCGTCGGCCGCGAAGTAGTCGGGCGGGCAGCCGGATACCTGCCGGGCGCGGCCGGACTTGTCGAGGTCGAACATCTGGCGGTTCGACCAGACGTCGGCGCTGTCCTGGGCGACGTAAATCGGCATATCGCCGATCATCTGGATGCCGGTCTCGTTGATTTCTTTTTTCACGGCTTTCCACTGGCTGAAAAAAAGGTACTGGACAAATTCCTGGTAGAGGACCTCGTCCGCCAGTTCCGCCCGGGCCGCCTCTACGGCCGCCGGCTCGTGCATCCGGATTTCTTTGTCCGGCCAATCCATCCAGGCTTTTTCATCGTATTTCCCCTTCAGGGCGATAAAGAGGGCATAGTCGGGGAGCCAGAAATCGTTTTCCGCCGCAAACGCCTCGACCTGTTCCTTCAGCCCCGGGCCCATCCGGGTAAACGCCCGCCGGAGGGTTTTGTCCCGGGTCTTCCGCAGCCAGCCATAGTCGACGGCGTAGGGGGTGGGGTAGCGGTTCGCCGCCAGCTCCTCATCCGTCAGCAGCCCTTGCCGCCCGAGGGAGGGCAGGTCGATGAAAAACGGGTTGCCGGCAAAGGCCGAGTAGCTGGTATAGGGGGAGTTATACTGGTCGGTGGTGGTGAAGGGGAGGGTCTGCCAGAAGGAGAAGCCGCACCCGTGCAGCTGCCGCGCAAACTCCACCGCCTCCTGTCCGAAAGAGCCGATCCCGTAATCGCCGGGAAGGGACGAGATATGCAGCAGGACGCCGCTGGAACGATGAATCATATAAATCCTTCCTTTCCGATCTGCCCGCAAGCCCGGGGAAGGAACCCGGGGCGCGGGAAATTCACTCTTAGTATTATATCAAAATTCTGCCCTGAATGCAACTGATTTTGTGCACAAAATACGCCTAAAGGACTACAAATGACATTTTTTGTAACCATTTCGGATTGGCAGGCGGCAAATAAACTGGGAAATTCTCGCAAAAGGAGTTGACGAATCGGGTAAAAGTGATATAATGAAATTGGCTTATCGGGCTTTTTTGACAAAAAGTCCAATTTTCAGCCAGAGAAGGAGGGAACAGGATTGGAACCGGTATTCTACACCGTTGCGAAGCTCGATGGGGACTACGCCATCCTTGTGACCGACAGTGGGGATGAGAACCGTGTGGCCCGGGCGCTCCTGCCGGAAGAGACCGACGAAGGGGTCCGGTTAAAGTGCGAGTACTTTGCCTATACGGTGGTCGACTGACAGAAAGAGAGGAACCAAAAATGGAAAAAGTTATCAAAAACGGCCTGGTCTTTGACGCCATCCACGAGGAGCCCTATACCGCCGATATCCTTGTAAAAGACGGCAAAATCGCCGCCATCGGCGAAAACCTGGACGCGCCCGGCGCCGAAGTGATCGACGCTTCCGGCCAGCATGTCTACCCCGGCTTTGTCGACGCCCATTCCCACCTCGGGATGATCGACTCCGGCATGGGCTTTGAGGGCAGCGACTGCAACGAGCCGACCGACCCCCTGACCCCTCAGCTGCGGGGCCTCGACGGCTTCTACGCGATGGACCCCGACGTCCATACGGCGGCGGCCGCCGGCGTCACCACCGTCTGCACCGGCCCCGGCTCCGCCAACGTTGTCGGCGGCACCTTCATGGCGGTCAAGACCTACGGCAAGCGGGTGGACAATATGGTCATCAACCCCTGCGTCGCGATGAAGTGCGCTTTCGGCGAGAACCCCAAGCGGGTCTACCGGACGGCCAACAACGCTTCCCGTATGGCGACCGCTTCCAAGCTCCGGGAACTGATCCTCAAAACGATTGAATACGACAGAAAGATCAAAGAAGCGGGGGACGACCCCACCAAACTGCCGAAGTTTGATTTCAAGCTGGACGCGATGCTGCCGGTTATCCGGAAGGAGATCCCCCTCAAAGCCCACGCCCACCGCACCGACGACATCTTCACCGCTATCCGGATTGCGAAGGAGTTCGGCCTCAAGCTGACGCTGGAGCATGTCACTGAAGGGCATCTGATCGTCGACGAGCTGATGAAGGAAAACCTGCCGATGGCGGTCGGCCCCTCTTTTGGCCAGGCGACCAAGGTTGAAATCCGGGAAAAGTCCTTCAAGACCCCCGGCATCCTCGCCAAAGCCGGCGGCCAGGTCTCGATCATCACCGACGCCCCCGTCATCCCCCAGCAGTACCTGCCCCTCTGCGCCGAACTGGCAATCAAGTCGGGGATGGAGCCCTTTGCGGCCCTCCAGGCGATCACCATCAACCCCGCCAAACACATCGGCGTCGAAGACCGGGTCGGCAGCCTCGAAGTGGGCAAGGACGCCGATATCGTCATCATGCCCGGCAGCTGCTTTGATATTGCGGTCAAGCCGAGCGCTGTGCTGATTGACGGCGAGATTGTAAAATAAATCGTTTGACACTTCCTGTATGCCGGATGTCCGGTATGCAGGCGGCGTTTCCCATCATCCGCCCGGACAGGGCGGCAGAAAGAAGGTATACAGCAAGATGAAAGCGACACTGCGTTTAAACCGCCGGGATACGGTGGGGGAGGTCGACAAGCGGCTGTTCGGCTCCTTTATCGAGCACCTCGGCCGGGCGGTCTACGGCGGCATTTATGACCCCGGCAGCCCCCTTTCGGATGAGGAAGGTTTCCGGAAAGACGTTATTGAGCTGGTCCGGCAGCTGGATGTGCCGATCGTCCGGTATCCCGGCGGAAACTTTGTCTCCGGCTACAACTGGGAGGACGGCACCGGCCCGAAGGAGAAGCGCCCCCGCAAACTGGAACTGGCCTGGCGGACGGTTGAAACCAACCAGGTCGGCATCGACGATTTCCAGTCCTGGGCGAA
>DVHA01000219.1 GCA_018712425.1 Candidatus Faecivivens stercoravium
CTGCGGGCGGTCAAAGGCTACGCCCTCGAAAACGGCTTTGCCCTCTGCGGCGCCGGTTTTTCGCCCATCCGCGGCCCCGAGGGGAACATCGAGTACCTCTACTGGCTCCGGAAAGGGGAAGACCGGGGGGACGTCCCGGATACCGCCCTCCGGCAGCTGGCCGAAGCTTCCCACCAGGCCCTTCCATCCCGACAGAAAAGGAGATGACCTCCCATGCAGCTTCTTTTGATGCCCAACCTCAGCAAAGAGGGCGTCCACACCTGTGTCAACCGGCTGACGGCCATGCGCTTCAGGGAGCCGGTGGCCTTCCTGATGGACGAGCGGCTGAAGGGGGAGTTCCCCGGCTGCGAGGGGGTAGAATGGGGGCCGTTTGAATCCCTCATCGCCCGGTGCGACGCCTGTATCGCGATCGGCGGCGACGGCACGATCATCCACAGCGGCAAATCCGCCGCCTGCCGCCATAAGCCGGTCCTCGGGATCAACCTCGGGCGGCTGGGGTTCCTGGCGACGCTCGAGAGCGACCAGCTGGAAAAGCTGGAAGGGCTTCTGACCGGCGATTACACCGTCGAGGAGCGGATGCTGCTTCAGGTCACCCTCTGTTCCCCCGATGGGACGCGGCAGTGGCTCGCGATGAACGACGCCGTCCTCTCCAAGGGCGGCCCCCTGACCCAGATCATCGAGCTGGACGTCCGCTGCGGCGGGCAGCCGGTCGGGACCTACCGGGCCGACGGCCTGATCTTCTCGACCCCGACCGGTTCGACCGCCTACGCGATGTCGGCCGGCGGCCCGATCGTCGACCCGGCGATGCAGTGCATCTGCCTCACCCCCCTTTCTTCCCACTCCCTCTTTTCCCGCCCCATCCTCTTCGACGCCTCCGGCGTCCTCACCGCCTGCCCTGCCCCCGGCAGCACCGGGAAGGGCATCTACCTGACGATCGACGGGGAGGAGACCGTCCCGGTCGGGCCAGGGGAGACGGTCCGGTTTGAAAGGAGCGAGATCCCGGTCAAGCTGATCAACCTGACCGGCAAGTCCTTCACCGACGTCCTGAACGAAAAGCTCATCTGGCGCAGCAGAAAGTAAAACGCGCTTTCAGTATATAGAAAGGAAAATTGCCCTATGTCCATCAAATCCGTCCGCCTGCAAAAGATTATGGAACTGATCGAACACAACCGGATCGACACCCAGGAACAGCTTCAGGAGATGCTCCGGGAAAAGGAAGACATCCACACCACCCAGGCGACCATCTCCCGAGACATCAAGGAACTGGGGCTGGTCAAGGTGTCCGACGGGGAGGGCAACTATTATTATGCCTTCGGCCGCCGGGAGGATGGGAACCTGGAAAAGCGCTACCAGTCGGTCTTTGTCCAGTGCCTGAAATCGGTCGACTACGCCGGCCACATCACCTGCATCCGCTGCCACACCGGCATGGCGAACGCCGCCTGCGCGGCCCTGGACACGATGGGCTTTGCCGGGGTGGTCGGGACGCTGGCCGGGGACGACACCATCTTTGTATTGATGCGCAGCGAGGAACAGGCAAAGGCGCTGACCGAGCAGATTTCCGGCATCCTGCAGGAGCGGTAAGGAGGCGCGGCGATGCTTTGCCAGCTCTATATTGAAAACCTTGCGGTCATTGAAAAGGCGTCGATCGACTTCGCCGAAGGGATGACCGTCTTCACCGGCGAGACCGGCGCCGGCAAGTCGATTGTCATCGACGCTCTAAACGCCTGCCTCGGCCAGCGGACCGGCCGGGAGATCGTCCGGTCGGGGGCCAAAAAGGCGGTGGTTATTGCCTCCTTCTCCCATATCCCCGGAAAGGTGCGGGAAATCCTCCGGGAAAACGGCTATGGGGAGGAAGAGGACCTGCTGGTGGTCCAGCGGGAAATCTCGGCGGACGGCGGCAGCACCGTCCGCCTAGGGGGCCGGCCGGCGACCGTCTCCCTGCTGCGGGAGATCGGCCAGTATCTCATCAACATCCACGGCCAGCACGACAACCAGCAGCTCCTTTCGGCCGAACGCCACCTGGCGATCATCGACGCTTTCGGCGGCCTCGAGGCCCAGGCGGAAGGATACCGGGCGGAATTTGCCGTCCTGCGGGAGGACCTCCGGGCGATGAAGGCCCTTTCGGTCGGCGAGGAGGAGAAAAAGCGGCGGGTTGAGCTGTTAAACTACGAGATTTCGGAGATTGAAAAGGCGAAGCTCTCCCCCCGGCTGGAAGAGATGCTGGAGGAGAAGGCGCGGAAGCTCCGGGACAGCGAAAAGATCGCCGAAGCCCTCGGGGACGCCGACCGGGCCCTCTCCGGCACCGAAGAGATGCCCGGCGCCTGCGACCTGCTGACCGACGCCGCCGGGGCACTGGACAAGCTGCGGGATTTTCCCGACTTTGCCCCCAGGGCGGAGGCGGTGGAAAACCTCCGGCTGGAGCTGACGGAGATTGCCTCCGGCCTGTCGGCCAGCTTCCAGTCCCTCGAGTATGACCAGGGGGAGGCGGAGGCCATCGAGCGGCGGCTCCGGCAGCTGGCCCGCCTCAAATCCCGTTACGGCGGCAGCGTCGAGGAAATCCTCAGCCGCTATGAAAAGGACAAGGAGGAGCTAAACGCCATCGCCTCCCAGAAGGAAAACCTCCGGGCCGCCGCCCGCAAAGCGAAAGCCCAGAAGGACAAGGTTTCGGCTTTAGCCAACGACCTGACCGAAGCCCGGATTGACGCCGCCGTCCGGCTGGCCCACACGATCGAGGAGGAGGCCCGTTCGCTGGAGATGCCTTCCCTCCGGGTAGAGACCTCCTTTGCCCCCTGCAAGCTCTCTTCCATCGGCAACCACTCGGCCGAGATTCTCATCTCCGCCAACCTCGGCGAACCGCCCCGCCCGATTGCCAAAATCGCGTCCGGCGGCGAGCTTTCCCGGATTATGCTGGCGATCAAGAGCGCGCTGGCCGACAAGGACAACCTCGATACCCTGATTTTCGACGAGATCGACACCGGCGTCAGCGGCAAGGCCGCCCAGAAGATCGGCCTTAAGCTCCAGAAGATCGGCTCCCACCGCCAGGTCATCTGCGTCACCCATTCGGCCCAGATTGCGGCGCTGGCCGACCACCAGCTCTTAATCCGCAAGTCCACCTCCGGCGGCCGGACTTTCACCGAAGTGCTCCCGCTGGAAGGGGAGGCGCGGGCCGCCGAGGTCGCCCGTATCTTTTCGACCGACCGGGTCACCGACCTGATGCTCCAGACCGCCCGCAGCATGTTGGAAGAGGGGAAGCGGAAGCCGGGACAGGGCGCATAAATGTTCTCCCTATACTTCTATTATACGTCCAAATTTTTGTTTTGTCAATTTTTAGAATAATTTGTTTGGACTATGTTATCTTTATATGAAATATACAGCCCGCCTGCCCCAAAGAGAGGGAACAGGCGGGCTGTTATCATTTGGTCATTTTTTCGACGTATTCCAGCAGCTCCTGGACCTTCTGTTCGGCGGCGTCCTCGTCGCCGGACTCCATGGCCTCCCGGATGCAGTGCTCGACATGCCCTTTGAGCACCTCGCGGTTGGCCCGCTTGATGATCGACTGGGCTGCCAGCAGCTGGGTCGAAATGTCCATACAGTAGCGGTCCTCTTCAATCATCCGCAGGACCGCGTCCAGCTGGCCGCGGGCGTTGCTGACCAGCCGGGAAACGGTTTTGTGATCGGCTTTCATGCGATTTCTTTCACCTCGTAACCGGCCTCGGTAACGGCTTCGGTCAGCATCTGGTCGGTAACCCCTTCGGGGACGGTGACCTTTGCGGTGCCCGCCTCAAGGTTCACTTCGGCGGTGACGCCGGGGATGCTGGTCAGGGCCTTGGTGACGTGTTTGACGCAGTTCTGGCACATCATGCCTTCGATTTTCATCGTTTTTTCCATTTCGTTGCCTCCATTTTGGTTTTCGGGTTGGTTTTCGGTTCTGTCCGCCGGGAGGGAAGCCCCCTGCGGGCAGTCTATTCTGCTTTCGGCGACCGAGAGGGCCGCCGCATCAGCCTGGGTGAGGGCCGCGTCTTCCGGTGCCTTCCAGAACCGGAGCCGCAGGGCGTTGGTGACGACCGACACCGACGAGAAGCTCATCGCCGCCGCGCCGAACATCGGGTTTAACTTGATATGCCAAAGGGGATAGAGAACGCCCGCCGCAATCGGGATGCAGACGGCGTTGTAGCAGAGGGCCCAGAAGAGGTTCTGCTTGATGTTGCGCAGCACCGCATGGCTGAGATTGATCAGCTTGACGACGTCCCGGAGGTCGCTCTTGACCAGCACGACGTCCGCCGACTCGATCGCGACGTCGGTCCCGGCGCCGATGGCGACGCCGACGTCGGCGCGAGCGAGGGCCGGGGCGTCGTTGATGCCGTCGCCGACCATCGCGACCTTTTTGCCCGCTTCCATCAGCTTTTTGACCTGGGCCTCCTTATCCTGCGGCAGCACCTCGGCGATGACCGAGGAGAGCTGGAGCTTCCGGCCGATCGCTTCGGCGGTCTTGCGGTTGTCTCCGGTCAGCATGATGACTTCGACCCCCATCTTCCGCAGGGCCGCGATGGCGGCGGCGCTGGTGGGCCGCACCGGGTCGGCGACGGCGGCGATGCCGAAAAGCCGCCCGCCTTTCGCAAAGTAGATCGGGGTCTTGCCGTCTTCCGCCAGCTTTTCGGCGGCGGCGATTCCCTCCCCGAGGGGGATGCCCATCTCTTCCATCAGCTTGCGGTTGCCGGCGGCGGCAATCTCCCCGCCGACCGTCCCGCGGATGCCGCGGCCGGGCAGCGTCTCAAAGCCGGTGACCGGCCGGAGCACCAGCCGCCGCTTTTCGCTCTCGGCGATCAGCGCCTGGGAGAGGGGGTGTTCCGACGGCTTTTCGAGGGAAGCCGCGAGCCGGATGAGCTCGTCGCCCGACTCCGCCCCCGCGAGGACCAGGTCGGTGACGGCGGGCTTGCCTTCGGTGATGGTGCCGGTCTTATCCAGCACGACGGCGTTTACATGGTGGGCGGTCTCGAGGGCTTCCGCCGATTTGATGAGGATGCCGTTTTTCGCGCCGACGCCGGTCCCGACCATGATCGAAGTCGGGGTCGCGAGGCCGAGGGCGCAGGGGCAGGAGATGACCAGCACCGAGATCGCGGCGTTTAAAGCTGCCGGGATACCCTGACCGGCCAGCATCCAGATGATAAAGGCCAGCACCGCGATGGTGATGACCACCGGGACGAAGATGCCGCTGATCTTATCGGCCAGTCTGGCGATCGGCGCCTTGGTGGAGGCGGCCTCCTCCATCAGCCGGATGATCTGGGAGAGGGTGGTGTCTTCGCCGACCTCGGTCGCCTCGAAGACGAGGTAGCCGGTCTTGACGACGGTGGCGCCGGTCAGCTTGTCGCCCGGCTGCTTCTGCACCGGCATACTCTCGCCGGTCAGCGCCGACTCATCGACGCTCCCGCTGCCGTCCACCACCCGGCCGTCGACCGGCACCGAGCCGCCGGCCTTGACGGCGATCCGGTCGCCCCGCTGCAGATCGGCGGTGTCGACCGTCTCTTCGGTCCCGTCGGGGCGGATGACCGTCGCGGTGGAGGGCCGGAGGGCGACCATCGCGCTGATGGCGTCGGAGGTTTTGGCCTTGGCGCGGGCCTCGAGGAACTTCCCGAGGCTGATGAGGGTCAGGATCATCCCAGCCGATTCAAAGTAGAGGTCCATCGCGATCGTATGCCCCGACATAAAGTCCCCGTCGGCAATCGCGTAGCCCAGCCGGAAGAGCTGCACCGTTCCGTAAACGGTGGCGGCCGCGGACCCCAGCGCAATCAGCGAGTCCATATTCGGCGCGCCGCGGAACAGCTGCTTAAATCCGTTTTCAAAGTAGTGGAAGTTGATGTGGAGGATCGGCAGCAACAGGACAAGCTGCCCGAGCGCCAGGGTGAAGAGGTTCCGGTCGCCCAGGAAGAATCCCGGCAGCGGCCAGTGGAACATATGCCCCATGCAGAGGTAGAAGAGCAGGACGGTGAATATCCCCGACACGATCAGCCGGTGCTTCTGGGAGCGGATGGCGGCCTGCTGCTTTTTGGCGGCGTCGGCGGCCGATTCGCCTTTTGCCGCCCTGCCGCCGGGGTTTGCGACCGACGCGCCGTACCCCGAATGCTCGACCGCCGCGATCAGGTCGGCCGTCGAGACCGTCTTTTCGTCATAGGTGACGCTGGCCGAATTGGTCATCAGGCTGACGGTCGCCTGGGTGACGCCGGGGGTTTTTCCCAGCGCCTTTTCAACGTGGGCCTGGCAGGCGGCGCAGCTCATGCCGGTCACGTTCAGCTTAACTTGAGACATAACCATTTCCTTTCTATAAAGCGGGTGGTTATTTTATTCCCCTCACCCCTGGGTAAGGGGTTCTTATGGCTATACTATAGCAGATTGCAATCCTTTTGTCAATAGCCTTTTTCCCAAAAGACAAAAAAGAGACGCAAACTGCGTCTCTCTGACTGTCGAAAAACAAGTTTTTCGACAGAATAACATCGGGACTGCATGCCTCCCTACGGTCGACACTTGTCCCGATCAAGGTATTTTTTCCGCCGTACATGCCGCCGGAAAAAATGTGATTTAAATTTTACAGCGCATCGGAAAGTTATCTTTTCCCTTTTAATGGGACTTTTTCGACAAGCTGAGAGACGCAAACTGCGTCTCTTCTCTAAAAAGTGTCGTTTTTCCGGTTACGGGAAAAATTTGTCCTTAATCCCGAGGATAAACAGGAGAATCACAATGGCCGGCAGGACAAAGGTCATATACCCCCGCATCCAGTTCTGGATTTTCAGCCCTTTGCCGGTATTTGCCTCTTTTTGGAAGTTTTTCCATCCCCATCCGCAGCGGGAGGTACAAAAGAGGACATAGATAAGCGAGCCGAGCGGCAGCCAGATGTTGGAAACAAGGAAATCTTCCAGGTCGAGTACGGTCGTCCCTTCTCCGAAAGGCGCAAAGCCGTTCCAGAGGTTAAACCCGAATACGCAGGGGAGGGAGAGGGCGATCATCAGCGGGATGTTGGCCCCGGCTGCCTTTTTGCGGTTCCAGCCGGTCAGGTCCATCCAGCAGGACATGATGTTTTCAAATACCGCCAGCACCGACGAGAACGCCGCGAAGGCCATAAAGATGAAAAACAGGCTCCCCCAAAGCCGCCCCAGCGGCATATGGTTAAAGATGTTGGGGAGGGTGACAAAGATGAGGTTCGGGCCGCTGTCCGGCGCGACCCCGAAGGCAAAACAGGCGGGGAAGATAATCAGCCCGGAGGTAAAGGCGACAAAGGTGTCCAGCACCGCAATGTTGGCCGATTCGCCCAGCAGCGCCCGGTCCTTGCCGATATAGCTGCCGAAAACCGCCATGGAGCCGATGCCGAGGGAGAGGGTAAAAAACGCCTGGTTCATCGCGCCGGCGATGACGTTCATTATCCCGATTTCCCGCATCCGCCCCAGTTCGGGGACCAGGTAGAACCGGAGCCCTTCCGCCGAACCCTCGGTTGAAATG
>DVHA01000220.1 GCA_018712425.1 Candidatus Faecivivens stercoravium
ATTCCTCCGAAATAGTCTCCGGTATCGCCAGACGCAGTCAAACTCCCGCCGTTTACAGTCACAGAAGCGGTCGAGTCTGCACCGGTCTGCATTCGGACACCGCACCTGCTTGATTTTACCGCAACATCGACATCCAGAATATTCAAGGCAGCTTCACCGTTGTAGTTTTGAATTTGGATTCCATGACTGCCAGTGACAGTCAAGCTTCCGTTGCCCTCACCCTCCATAATGGTCAGGCTGGCATCGCCATTTTGTGAATACGTATAAATCCCAAAACCGTAGCTAAAGATTTCGTTTTCATCCACTAATTCAATAGTCAGGGACACATCCCCGGAATTGTTAGAGGCATAGATACCGACGGTTTGGTTCTGGGTAATCGATGAAGAATCGCCTGCAATATACGCATCCTTTAGGGTTAGTTTCCCCTGCCCATCATAGTGAACGTTCCAATCTTCACTTTCTTGACAAGCCGTCAAATTACCATCTGTATCCGTCGTCCAATATCCGCCGTTTAACACATTTTCTCCGCCCACAACCAGCGTTGCCGGTGCGCTCCTCGGCTCAACCGCGCTTACCGTCTGCCAAATACCCCCCCTGGTGGGGTTAAAGGCCTTCCCGCCCGCCGGGGCCAGCGCCAGAATCCCCGCGAAAAGGAGCGCCGCAATCCGTTTTTTCATTTTGTCCTCCTTGCCCCCGGCCCCGCCGGGAAGTCCAGTATTTTCCTTTATTATAACCGCTCTTCTGCAAAAAAGCAAGCAAAAAGCCCCCGCTTTTCCCCGCGGGGGCGGATTTTTATGCAGTTTCCTTGCGGTAAGACGTTACCGGGTCCTCGAGGTCCTGCGACGGGTACCGCCGCCGGATGACGATGAAGGTCACAAGGTGCACCAGCGCCGTCACCACCCAGGTGACCGGGTAGGAGATGTACAGGGTCGTCAGCGTCGGCGAGATAAACCGGAAAACGGTGAAAATCCACAGCACCCGCAGCCCGCAGACCCCGACGATCGACGCGGTCATCGGCACCACCGAGCAGCCCATCCCGCGGAGGCTCCCCACCAGCGTGTCCATAATCCCGCAGGTGAAGTAGGTCGGGCAGATAATCGCCATCCGTAAGAGCCCGTACTCGACAACCGCCGGGTCGTTGGTGTAAAACCCGAGGAGGACGTCCCCCAGCGCCAGCGCGGCAAGCCCCAGCCCCAGCCCGAAGATGACCACATACCCCAGGCAGGTCACCAAAATCTTATCCACCCGGCGGTATTTCCGGGCGCCCATGTTCTGGCCGGTGAAGGAGATGGCCGACTGGTACATCGCGTTCATCGCAACGTAGACAAACCCTTCAATGTTGGCGGCGGCGGTGTTCCCCGCCATCGCGATCGAACCGAAGGAGTTGACGGTCGACTGGATGAGCACGTTCGAGATCGAGAAGACCGCCCCCTGCAAACCGGCGGGGAGGCCGATCCGGACGATGCCGAGGAGCTTTTCCTTATGGAAGCGCATCTCCTTCGGGTGGAATTTGAGCGCCCCCTCTTCCTTCATCAGGCACCGGACAACCAGCGCCATCGACAGGCACTGGGAGATGATCGTCGCCAGCGCGACCCCCGCGACGTCCAGGTGGCAGACGATGACGAAAAAGAGGTTGAGGATGATGTTCAGGATGCCGGCGGCCGTCAGGTAGTAGAGCGGCCGCTTGGTGTCCCCCACCGCCCGGAGGATCGCCGAACCGAAGTTGTAGACCAGCATGAACGGGCAGCCGACAAAGATGATCCGCATGTAGGTGGCGGCCTTGCCGATGACGTCCTCCGGCGTCGCCATCAGCTCCAGCAGCGGGTAGGTGACCGCCAGCCCCACTACGACCAGCAGCAGCCCGCCCACAATGGCAATCAGCATCGAGGTCTGGATCGTCTCCCGGACGTCATTCTCCTGCCGGGCCCCGTAGTACCGGGCGACTAAAACGTTCGCGCCGATCGACAGGCCCAAAAAGATGTTGGTCAGGAGGTTGGTCAGCGCGCCGGTCGACCCGACCGCCGCCAGCGACGTGCTGCCGGAGAACTGCCCGACGACGATGACGTCGGCGGCGTTGAAGAGCAGCTGCAGGATGCTGGAAAGCATCAGCGGGATGGCAAACCGCAAAATCTTTCCGGGGAGCGGTCCCGAGCACATGTCCATTTCGTACGACTTTGAAGCCATGGGGTCATCCTCCTAAAATGTAAAATTTCTGCACTGGATTTGTAAAAAGGTTTTAAAACCTCTGCAACGAATCTATTATATACCCTCCGCCGGAAAAAACAAGGGGGTAACCCGCATTCACGCAAAATTTTCATTTTCTGACAAATTCCGCCCCTAACCCGAGGGTTTTCTCCATGAATTCTTCCGGGCAGGCCGCCCGGCAGGAGAACAGCCCCTTGACCGCCTCCGGCCCGCCCTCCATCGCGACCGGCATCCCCACCGCCTGAAGCATCGGGATGTCGTTGTAGTTGTCCCCAAAGGCGAGGACGTCTTCAGGGGAAATCCCGAGGGCTTTGCACAGCCCTAAAATCCCGTCCCGCTTGCTGGCGGTCCCGCAGTCGAGCCACTTCTCGCCGCCGAGCGCCACCGCAAACTGCGGCCACTCTTCCCGCCAGCTCTCCTGGTACTGGAGCGCCCCGTCGGGGCAGTAGGCCGAGACCTTGAGGATGTCTTCCTCGATATCCTCCGGCTTTTCAATCAGGGTGACGTCGTTCCCGACAAAATAGCGGATGTGGCTGACATAATCGGGCGACTTGGGGATTAAATAGCTCGTCTCCGCCCCCGAGATCAAGACCTCGAACTGCGGGACCTCTAAAATCCGGTGGGAGAGCCGGAGCGCCGCCTCCCGCTCCATCGGCGTCCGGGAAAGCACCTCCCCTTCCGGCGAGAAGACGACCGCCCCGTTTTCGCAGATGTAGCAGATCTCCTTTTCCACCGGCCGGAACAGCTTCCGCAGGCTCCCGTGCTGGCGGCCGGAGGCGGCGCAGAAGCGGATGCCCTGTCCTTTCAGCGCCCGCACCTGGGTAAAGAGCCGTTCGGAAATTGCGGTGCGGCCGCCCTGCAAAAGGGTGCCGTCGATGTCGCTGGCGATAAGGCGGATGTGGGAAAACTGCGGGTTCATAAAGTTCCTCCTTCTAACAGATGGGATGGTTTCTGCCTCCGGGCAGGGGACACCTTGACAGCCGGAACCAGTCTGGTATAATGAAAACAGCAGGTTTTTCCTGCGCGGAAAGGATGATTCAAATGATAAAAGAGCGTCTCTCCCGCCTGCGGGAGAAGATGGCGGAGAAAGGCGTCGGCCTGTACATGGTCACCTCCTCCGACTTCCACAACTCGGAATACGTAGGCGATTACTTTAAAGAACGGGCCTTCATCACCGGCTTCACCGGCTCGGCCGGCACCGCTGTCATCACCCCCGAGGAAGCTTTCCTCTGGACCGACGGCCGGTACTTTATCCAGGCGGCGGCCCAGCTGGAGGGGACTTCCGTCCAGCTGATGAAGATGGGCCAGGAAGGCGTCCCGACGGTCGAGGAGTTTATCTTCTCCCGGATGGAGAGCGGTATGACCCTCGGCTTCGACGGCCGGACGGTGCCGGCGGCCACCGGCCTCCGCTACCGGGAAAAGCTGGAGGCGAAGGGCGCGAAGGTCGACGCCTCCCTCGACCTCGTCGGCGAGATCTGGGAAGACCGCCCTGCCCTCCCGGCGGAACCGGTTTTCCTGCTGGAAGAGAAGTACGCCGGCCAGTCAAGGGCCGACAAGATCGCGAACCTCCGCGCCGCGATGGCGCAGGCGGGGGCGGGGTATTTCGCCCTGACGGTGCTGGACGATATCGCCTGGCTTTTAAACATCCGCGGCGGGGACGTCGCCTACAACCCGGTGGTCCTCTCCTACCTGCTGGTGCGGCCCCACGGGATCGACCTCTACGCCAACGCCGATGCCTTCCCGGAAGCGGCCGTCCAGGCCCTCAAAGACGACGGGGTCGTCCTGCGGCCCTACGGCGAGTTTTATGACGACATCGCTTCCCTCCCCGACGGGAGCCGGCTGTTGGCCGACCGGGAACGGGTCAGCTTCGCCCTCTACTCCTGCCTGCCGGCGGGGGTGGCGCTGATCGATAAAGAGAACCCCACCTACCTCCCGAAGGCCATCAAGAACCCCACCGAGGTGGAGAACGAAAAGGCCGCCCACATCAAAGACGGCGTCGCGGTCACCCGGTTCATCTACTGGCTGAAGCACACGCTGGGCAAGGAGCCCATCACCGAAATGTCCGCCGCCCGCAAGCTGGAAGAGTTCCGGCAGATGGGCGAAGGGTACCTCGGCCAGAGCTTTGCGCCGATCGTCTCCTACGGCCCCCACGCGGCGATGTGCCACTACTCCCCCTCGGATGAAAGTGACGTCCCGATCGAGCAGAGCGGCTTTGCCCTCGCCGACACCGGCGGGCAGTACTACGAAGGCACGACCGACATCACCCGTACCTTTGCCGCCGGGCCGCTTACCTATGAGCAGAAGCACCACTACACCCTCGTCCTCCGCTCCCACCTAAACCTGATGGGGGCGCGGTTCCTCCACGGCTGCACCGGCACGGCGCTGGACTACGCCGCCCGCGGCCCGCTGTGGGACGAGGCGCTGGACTACAACCACGGCACCGGCCACGGGGTCGGCTACCTCCTCAATGTCCACGAAGGACCCAACTCCTTCCGCTACCGGATTGTCCCCGGCAACAACGCGGTGCTGGAGGAAGGGATGATCACCTCCAACGAGCCGGGCCTCTACCTCGAAGGGAAGTACGGCATCCGGATTGAAAACATGATTGTCTGCCGCAAGGACGTCAAGAACGAGTACGGCCAGTTCATGGCCTTCGACAACCTGACCTTCGTCCCCTACGAACCGGAGGCGGTCCTCCCCGAGGAGATGACCGCGAAGGAACGGGCGCTCTATAACGCCTATATGGAAGAAGTTTACGAGAAGATTTCTCCCTACCTGCCGGAAGAGGAAGCCGCCTGGCTCCGCGAAGAGACAAAAGCTATCTAACCTCTACTGCAAGCCTGTCCGGGAAACCGGGCAGGCTTTTTGCGTCCCATCGGTTTTCCGGCCGTTCCGTTTTGGAGCCAAAACCTTCCAGTCTCCGCCAATATTCAATGAGCGAAGCGTACCTTCACTTGGCCCGAAGGGCCAAATTTCACCCTTCACTG
>DVHA01000221.1 GCA_018712425.1 Candidatus Faecivivens stercoravium
GGGAAAGGGCTCTGCCCTCTCCACTCCCGCAAGCCCTTTAAAAAGGGCTTGAACCTAAACCTCTTTTTGCCGCACGTTCCCTTGTAACTGCAAGCGCCAGCGCCGGTTATGACGTTTTCGCCGGTTAACCGATCACCATAATCGGCTGGCCGTACTCGACCGCCTGGCCGTTCTCGACGAGGATCTTCTCGACCTTGCCGGAATATTCGCTTGTGACCTCATTCATCAGCTTCATCGACTCGATAATGAAGAGGACGTCCCCTTCCTTCACCTCGCTCCCCACGGTGACATAGGGGGGCTTATCGGGGGCCGCGGCGGCGTAGAAGGTCCCGACGATCGGGGCCTTGACCACCTTCCCCTCGGGGAGGGCGGGAGCTGCGCTCTCAGCGGCCGCGGGAGCCGGTGCCGGGACAGCCGCCGGGGCGGCGACGCCCGCTGCCGGCGGGACCATATAAACCGGTGCGGACGCTTTTTCCGCCCCCAGTTTGAGGACAAACTCCCCGTCCTTCAGGGTCATCGAGGTGAGGCCGGAAGCGGAAAACTCCCGCATCAGCTGCCGCAGCTCGTCTAAAGACAGTTTCAGTTCACTCATCTGTTTCCATCCTTTTGTCTGTTTATGATAGGGGCTTACCCCTCGTATTTCTTCAGGCAGATGGCCGCGTTGTGGCCGCCGAAGCCAAGGGAGTTCGAAAGCGCCGAGGTAATCGGGACTTCTCTCGCGGTATTTGGGACGACGTCAAGGTCGCACTCTTCATCCGGGACCTGATAGCCGACGGTCGGCGGGATCACCCCGTTTTCCAGCGCCAGCGCGCAGGCAAGCACTTCGACCGCACCGGCCGCCCCGAGCATATGCCCGGTCATCGACTTGGTGGAGGAGACGGGGATCTTCTTCGCGTTTTCCTCACCGAAGGCCTTTTTGATGGCGATTGTCTCATATTTTTCGTTGAGGGGGGTGGAGGTGCCGTGGGCGTTGACATACCCCAGTTCCTCCGGCTTGACGCCGCCTTCCTCAATCGCCAGCTGCATCGCCTTCGCGGCCGCTTCCCCGTCGGGGGCGGGGGAGGTGATGTGGTAGGCGTCGCCGGTGGCGCCGTAGCCGACCACTTCGGCGTAGATGTGGGCGCCGCGGGCCTTCGCGTGCTCCAGCTCCTCCAGCACGAGGATCGCGCTCCCCTCGCCCATGACGAAGCCGGAGCGCTCCTTATCAAAGGGGATCGACGCCCGGTCAGGGTCGGCGGCGGTGGTCAGCGCGCCCATGTTGTTAAAGCCGGTCAGGGCCAGCGGGGTGATGGCCGCTTCCGACCCGCCGGTGATGCAGGCGTCGAGGACGCCGTACTTGATGTTCCGGAAGGCCTCGCCCACCGCGTGGGAAGAGGTGGCGCAGGCGGTGACAGGGGCGAAGTTGGCCCCCTTAAACCCGGTCTTGATCGAGATATTACCGGCGGCCATGTTGGCGATCATCATCGGGATGAAGAAAACCGAGACCCGTTTGGGGCCTTTCTGGTCATAGGTCCGGCAGGAGGACTCAAAGCTCTCCATCCCGCCGATGCCGCTGCCGACAATGACGCCGACCCGGTAGGGGTCGAGGTCCTTGAAATCGGTCCCGCTGTCTTTGAGGGCGTCCAGCGCCGCCGCGACGGCAAACTGGCAGAAGCGGTCCATCCGCTTGGCCTCTTTGCGGTCCATCCACTGGGAGGGGTCAAAATCCCGGATCTGGGCCGCCACCTGGACGGGGGTCAGGTTGTCGATGCCGGTGATGGGTGAGATGCCATGGCGGCCGGAGCGGAGGCTGTCCCAGAAGGACTCCACCGAGTTGCCGATCGGGCTAATAACCCCGGCGCCGGTAATGACGACTCTTCTCATAGTTATCGTAATTTCCTTTCTGATACAGAATCAGGATACTAAAATTTCCAGTTTGTCCAAAAGTCCCGCAGAAAAGCAGAAAACTTTCCGATACGCACCAGAATTAAATCACATTTTTTCCGGCGGCATGTACGGCGGAAAAAATACCTTGATCGGGACAAGTGTCGACCGAAGGGAGGCATGCAGTCCCGATGTTATCCTGTCGAAAAACTCGTTTTTCGACAGTTACATTGCCAGGCCGCCGGAGACGACGATCACCTGGCCGGTGATATAGGAGGCCTTGTCCGAGACGAGGAAGGAGACGGTGTTCGCAATGTCTTCCTGTTCGCCGAGCCGTCCCAGCGCGATCATCTTCTTGATCTGCTCTTTGTATTCGTCCCCCAGCACATCGGTCATCGCCGAGCGGATAAACCCGGGCGCGACGGCGTTGCAGGTGACCCCGCGGGAGCCCAGCTCCTTGGCGGTGGTCTTGGTCATGCCGATGACCCCGGCCTTGGAGGCGGAGTAGTTGATCTGCCCGGCGTTGCCGTAGACGCCGGCGACCGAGGAGATATTGACGATCTTCCCGCTCCGCTGCCGCATCATGACGGTGCCGACGTGACGGATCATGTTGAAGGTGCCCTTTAAGTTGACGTTGATAACCGCGTCGAACTGTTCGAGGGTCATTTTGACCAGCAGGCCGTCTTTGGTAATACCGGCGTTGTTGACCAGCGCGTCGATGGTGCC
>DVHA01000222.1 GCA_018712425.1 Candidatus Faecivivens stercoravium
TACTATAACATCACGGCCGGTTCGGTCGATGCTATGCTGGACGGAAAGACGCGGGTCAGAAGCGGCGGGTCCATCCATATCAATTGTTTTGCGGTGGATAAGAAGTATCAAAAGATTGCTGCGGCCGAACAGGTAAGTGATATGGAAACGCCCCTTCCCACATAAACGGGAAGGGGCGTTCGTTTTTCCTATTGAATCATCGCGAAGCGATACCTGAACCTGTCCCGCAGGGACAGATTTCACCGCCCCGCAGGGGCGATTTCACCCTTCACCCGGCCGCAGGCCGGATTTCACTTCTTTTTCGGCGGCTGTTTCCGCTGGGTCGACGGGCGGTTGCGGGGGGCGTTCCGCTGGGGCGGCCGGGAATAAGCCTTCTTCTGCGGCTGGCGGGCGGGGCCGCGGTAGGTCGAAGATTTTTTCAGGCCCGTGCCGGTCCGGGCGTTATAGGTCCGGGGGGCGTTTTTGCGGGCGGCGCGGAGGCGGCGGCGCTTGCGGCGGTTAATCTCCCGCATCATAAACAGCCAGCCGGTGAACCCGATGATCAGCGTCAGCACGACGATCCAGAAGGCCGGCGCGGTAAAGAAGTTCACGACCCCCCGGCAGAAGGCGAGCCAGGCGCTGCGGGAGAGGCTTTCGGCGGCGACGAGGTCGACGGTGGCGATGGTCTCATCGGCCATCCGGATTTCCAGCGTCCCGAGCTTCTGCCCGGCGGTGACCGGCGCGTCGACCGTTTCCACCAGGGTCGGGATCATCTGGAGGGAAGAGCTGTCGATCGACTTGAGCATCAGCCGCCGGACCTCTTCCGCCGGGACGACGTTGACGACATCCTTGGAGGCGCACAGGGCGACCTTCACCTGCCCCTGGACGTCGGTGGTGGAGACGACCGTCTGGACGGCCCAATCATTAAAAGCCCAGTCGTAAAGGTTCGCAGCGTCGACATAGCTTAAATTCTGCTCAATCTGGGTCCCGTCGTCGTAGTAGATCGGCGCGCCCATCGTAATCAGCAGGTAGTTGTAGGCGTTGCGGGAGGCGTAGGAGACGATGTTCCGTCCGCTCTCGTCGGTGGTGCCGGTCTTGATGCCGTAGATGGTCTCGTCGTAGTAGCTCGAGGAGGGGTTCATGATCGAGCAGGTGTGGTAGATGGTCCGCTCGTCGTTTTTGTTGGTGGCGGGCATCGTGTAGGAATAGGTAGTGGCGATCTCAGTGAACTGGTCGTACTGCATCGCGTAGGCGGTGATCATGTACATATCCTGGGCGGTGGTATACTGGTTCGGGTCGTGGAGGCCGGAGGAGTTCTCAAAGTGGGTGGAGGTGCAGCCGATTTCGGCGGCCTTGTCGTTCATCATCTGGACAAACGCCTCCTCGCTCCCGGCGACCGCCTCGGCCAGCACCCCGGCGGCGTCGCAGCCGGAGGGGAGCATCAGCCCGTAGAGCAGGTCGATGATCCGCACCTCCTCGCCCGGGTAGAGCCCGGCGTTAGAGGCGTTCATCCCCCAGAGGTTGTCGAAGACGGTATAAGAAGTGGTGACCGTCTCCGTGAGGTCGTCGACGTTTTCCAGCACCAGCAGGCAGGTCATGATCTTCGCCAGCGAAGCCGGATACATCGGGGTATCGGCGTTTTTCTGGTAGATGACGATGCCGGAGTCCATGTTGACGAGGTAGACGGCGGTCGAGTTGACGGTAAAACCGATGTCGGTGGTGCCGGCGGACGAACCGCCGGACGTCCCGGAGGATTCGCCGGACGTCTCTCCCGAACTCTCCCCGGATGAAGCCTCGGAGCTTTCGGAAGACGCAGAGGACGACCCGCTGCTTTCCCCCGAAGAAGCCCCGGAAGATTCGCCGGAAGAGGTCCCGGAGACGGTGCCGGAGGTAGCGGAAACCCCGGCGGGGATGGACGAGAAGAGGAGGGTGAGGGAGAGGAGGAGGGCTGCCAATTTATATAAAGTACCTTTTTTCACAGGCGTCAGTCCTTTCAGTAGGGGTTGCCGCGAAGTCAAAGCGGCCTATTATGTGTATTATACCACAAAATGTCCGCGGTGATAAGGGGGAAGGAGGGGCGAAAGCTGGATTTTTCATGAATTTTTTGGGGGAAAAGGGGGAGGGAGGGTGATATATTTCCCTTCGGGAAATGTGATGCCGGCCTTCAGCCTGATGATATCGCACTTTGCGCGGTGATATATTCTCCTTCGGAGAATATGAAGGTGTCCCTTCGGGACGATTGAAAAAAGCTTTCCGGAAAGAGAAGCGGTAAAACTGCCGCAGAAACTTTCCGGAAAGCTTTTTAAATGGAGAAATGCGCAGCATTTCCATCCATCATGTTCCCCGCGGGGGAACATATCACAGCGCGCAGCGCTATATCATATTGCCCAAAGGGCAATCTATCACATGCCCCGAAGGGGCATATATCACTCATTACGCCTCTTCCGGTGTTACAAACACGTACCCTTCCTCCCTTGTTCGGTCGATAAAGTCCGGGAGCATCGCGGCGTTGTCGGGCGAGACGGCGTGCAGCAGGTAGATCGCCCCGTCGTGGAGGGCATTGACCGCCTTGTCACAGGCCGCTTCCGCCCCGATGCCGCCCGCCGGGTCCCAGTCCTTGTAGGCGTAGCTCCAGAAGACGGTCTTGTAGCCGAAGTTCCGGACGTTTTCGAGCATCCGCTCGGAAAATTCCCCGCAGGGCGGCCGGAAGAGGGTCATCGTGTACCCGAACTGGTCCTCCATCTTTTTCGCGAGGGCGGCCAGCTCCTCCCGCTGCTTATCCAGGCTGATGGTCGGGAAGGAGGGGTGGTTTTCCGAGTGGTTGCCGACAATGTGCCCCTCCTCAATCATCCGCCCCACCAGCTCCGGCTCGGCGTCCAGATAGTCGCCGGTGATAAAAAAGACCGCCTGCACCCCTTTTTCCTTTAAGGTGTCCAGGATGGAAGCGGTATATCCATTTTCATACCCCTCATCGAAGGTGAGGGCCACTGTCTTTTCTTTCTGCCCGATGAACAGGGCGTCATATCCCCCGTATTTTTCCTGGTACTGGAGGCATCCGACCGGGCGGTTTTCTTCGTCGACGATCGTCCCCTGCCCCCAGCCGAGGGTGGTATTGTCGAGGGCGTTTAGGTCAGGTTCGTTTTTTTTTCCGTTTCTACCGGTTCCAGCGCCGCAACCGACCCGTCGCCGGCCAGCGAGCTGTCGCGGTTGTCGTCCGAGAGGTTGTCGCGGTCGGTTTCGTCCCGGCGGTCATCGTCGCCGGTCATCCCGTCCAGGCCGTCCGAGACGTCGTCCCCGAGGTCGCTCGCCATATCGCCCAGCCCTTCGCCGACGTCGCTGACCGCGTCGCCGACATCGCTTACTGCGTCCCCGACGGGGTTTGAATGGTTAGACGAACCGGAATTGTCGTCCACCCGCCCGTCCGAGGCGTCGCAGCCGGTAAACAGCATCAGCATCCCCGCAAGCATAAGCGGGAGCAGCCGTGTCTTTTTCATATAGGACCTTCCTTTCTGTTTGCATCCGTACCTTTCGGTACAGGTAGAGTATGCGGGGGATTTCGGGGGTTTATGCGCTTTTTTGAATGGCAGATTTTAGCGTTCGCTGCGCGAACAGGAAGCGGCGCTCCGCGCCATGAAGGGATGAAGCGGAGCCCTGCGGGCTCCATGAAGTACGGTTCCTGCGGAACCGCATGAAGGTACGCTTCGCTTATTTTATTTTTAATTAAATCGTCCCGCAGGGACACCTTCATGTTCCCCGCAGGGGAACGCTTCATGCGGCCCGAAGGGCCGTGCTTCATCTCTTCATGCGCCCCGCAGGGGCGTACTTCATCCCCGAAGGGGAAACTGCGTTGCCCGCCCGCCGTTTCTATGGTATAATGGTTTCAGAAAAATCTGTCGAAAACCAGATAGGAGGTTTTCCTGTGAAATTTATCCATATAGCCGACCTGCATTTGGGCAAGTCGATGTTTGACTATCCGCTGCTGCAGGACCAGAAGGCGGTGCTGGAGCAGGTGATCGGGTACGCGGCGCAGTACGAAGTGGACGCGGTCGTCGCGGCGGGGGACCTGTACGACAAGCCGGTCCCGCCGGCCGAGGCGGTGACGGTGCTGGACGGGTTTATGACAAGACTCTCCGAGATGGGGATCCCGCTTTTAATGGTAAGCGGCAACCACGACTCCCCCGAGCGGCTGGACTTCGGGAGCGCCCTGCTCTCCGGCCGGGGGGTCTATCTTGCCGGGGCCTTTAACGGCCTGCCGCGGAAGGTGACGCTGGGGCGTCCGGGGGACGAAGCCGACTTCTACCTCCTCCCGTTTGTCCGGCCGGGGAACGTCCGGGCCTGCTATCCGGAGGAGGAAATCCGCAGCTATGACGACGCGGTCCGGCTGGTGATGCGGCAGCTGGAACTGTCAAAAGACCGCCCGAGCGTCCTCGTCGCCCACCAGTTTGTCACCGCCGGCGGCTCTGCCCCCGATGCCGGCGGTTCGGAGCTTTTATCGATCGGCGGGACCGACAACGTCGACGTCTCCAACTTCCTGCCGTTCCAGTATGTGGCGCTGGGGCATATCCACCGCCCCCAGCGGCTGACGAGGGATTCGGTCCGGTACGCGGGGTCGCTCATGAAGTACTCCTTCAGCGAGAGCCGGGACCAGAAGTCGGCGGTGCTGGTGACCCTCCGGGGGATGGAGGAGCCGGACATCGCCCTCCTGCCCCTCCAGTCCCCCCACGACCTCAGAGAGGTGCGGGGGCCGCTGGAAAAGCTCTTAAGCCCCGAGGTGGCGGCCGCCGGGAACCCGGAGGACTACCTCCATGTGACCCTGACCGATTCAGAGCCGGTCGCCGACCCGATGCAGCGGCTGCGGCAGGTCTACCCGAACGTCATGCGGCTGGACTTCGCCGCCCTTGCCCCCGAATCGGAGGAAGGGGAGCTGTCGGCCGAAGAGGCAGCCCTCCGCAGCCCGGAGGAGCTGTTTAACAGCTTTTATGAACAGATGCAGGGGGTTAAGCTCTCCCCCGAGGAAGCGATGCTCGTCCGGCTGACGATGGACGAGATCTGGGGAGAACCGGAAGGAGGACAGGTATGAGGCCGATTAAACTGACGATGACCGCCTTCGGGCCCTATGCCCGGGAGGCGGAGGTGGATTTCACCCGCTTTGGGGAGAAGGGGCTGTTTCTGATCACCGGGGACACCGGCGCCGGCAAGACCACCATCTTCGACGGCATCACCTACGCCCTGTTCGGCGAGGCAAGCGGGAGCGTCCGGGAGCCGGACTCCCTCCGGAGCGGCTTTGCCTCCCCCGATTTGGAGACGAGCGTCACCCTCACCTTCCGCTGCCGGGGGAGCGTCTACACCGTCACCCGTTCCCCCCGCTACGACCGCCCGAAGGCGCGGGGGGAGGGGATGACCACCCACCCGGCGGCGGCCGAGCTGCGGCTGCCGGACGGTAGCGTCCTGACGGCCATCAAGGCGGTCAATGAAAAGATTTACGAGATTGTCGGGCTTAATGCCCAGCAGTTTTCCCAGGTGGCGATGATCGCCCAGGGGGATTTCCAGAAACTCCTGCTGGCCGACTCGAAGGACCGGCAGAAGATCTTCTCGACCCTCTTCTCCACCGGCAATTTCGGCCGGTTTACCGACCGGCTCCGCACCCTCGAGGGCGAGGCCCGGGCCGAAAAGGAAAACCTCTCCCGGGAGATCCTCCTGACCCGGGCCCGGGCGGAGATCCCGGCGGCGGTGCTGGAGGAGGAAGCGGTGGGGAAACTCCGGGAGACCCCCTACGAGTGGGAAACGATGGAGGCGGCGCTCCAAAAGGCGGTTGACCTCGACGCCGCCGCCGAGGAACGGCTTTCCGGGAACCTGAAGGAGAACGAAACCCGCCGGGCGGGGCTTTTGACCGCGATCCAGTCGGGGCGGGAGGTAAACGCGAGGCTCGCGGAACTTAGCCGGGTGCAGCAGGAACTGACCCTCCAGCAGGTCCGCGCCGCCGAGATGCGGGGGGCGGAGGAAGAACTGCGGCTTTCTGCCCTTGCCGAGACCGTCCGGCCGAAGGCCGACGCCTGCACCGCCGCCGTCCGGCAGAAGCGCGCCTGCGACGAGGCGGTGGCGGCCGGGGAGAAGCAGCTTGCCGATACATCCGCCGCCCTCGCAGCGGCGAAAAACGACCTGGCCCTCGAGGAAAAGAACCTCCCCCAGCAGGAGAAGCTGACCGGGGAGCTGCGGCTGCTCACCGAATCCCGCCCGCAGTACGAGAAGGTTTCGGCGGCCGAAACCGCCTGCAAACAGAAAAAAGCGGACGCCGAATCGAAGGAAAAGGCCCTCTCTTCCGCCCGAAACGCTTTGGACGGCGAAAAGGCAAGGCTTACGAACCTCCGGGCGGCCGAAGCCTCCCTCCGGGACGTCCCCCGGAAGCTCTCGGAGAATGAGGCGGCAGTGGAGAAGGCGTCCGAGCTGCAAAAGCGGATCGCCCAGATGCAGGCCGCCTACAAGACCTACCGGGAGACCGCCCGGGACCTCGGCCAGCGGCAGGCGGTCGCGAAGGCGGATCTGAAACGCTGGCAGGACGCCCAGGACGCCCTGAAGACCGTCCGCACCGCCTTTTACGCCCACCAGGCGGGCTTCCTTGCCGAGACGCTGCGGGAAGGGGAGCCCTGCCCGGTTTGCGGGTCAAGGGAACACCCCGCCCCCGCCCGGGTCCCGGCGGACGCCCCCAC
>DVHA01000223.1 GCA_018712425.1 Candidatus Faecivivens stercoravium
GGCCGGGCCGACCTCTTAAAGGCCCGGGATGACCTGCCTCCCCGGGTGAAGACGATGGACTTCTCCCCGATCCTCGACACCGCTTTTGCCGCCGACCGGGACGACGTCCGCTACAACCACAAAAAGTGGTACGATTTCCATCTGGAAAAGACAGTCGACCAGACCGTCCTGCTGAAAAAGTTCCAGCCGGCCCTGAAATCCGCCTCCCACAAGACGGTCCAGCTGCACGTCTCCTCCACCGACCGGACAGTGGGGACGATGTTCGGCTCGGAAATCACCAGAAGGTACGGCAATACCCTGCCGGAAGACACCTTCGTCGTCGAGTGCACCGGCGGCGGCGGGCAGTCCTTCGGTGCCTTCATCCCAAAGGGGCTGACCCTGCGGCTGGAGGGTGACTCCAACGACTACTTCGGTAAGGGGCTATCCGGCGGCAAGCTGGTCCTCTTCCCGCCGAAGGGGGCCGCCTTCCGGGCGGATGAAAACGTCATCGTCGGCAACGTCGCCCTCTACGGCGCCACCTCCGGCAAGGCCTTTATCGCCGGTGTCGCCGGCGAGCGGTTCTGCGTCCGCAACTCGGGCGCCTGGGCGGTCGTCGAAGGGGTCGGCGACCACGGGTGCGAATATATGACCGGCGGGCGGGTGGCCGTCCTCGGCGAAACTGGCAAGAACTTCGCGGCCGGGATGTCCGGCGGCGTCGCCTATGTCTACGACCCCCGCAACGACCTCTACCTGCGGACCAACAAAAGCCTGGTCTCGCTGGAACAGTTAAACAACAAATACGACGTCCAGGAGCTCAAGAGCATGATCGAAGAGCACGTCGCCGCCACCGGTTCGGAAAAAGGCCGGGAGATCCTGGAAAACTTCTCGGACTATGTCCCCCATTTCAAGAAGGTCATGCCCCACGACTACCAGAAGATGCTCTCGATGATCTCCAAGATGGAAGAAAAGGGCTATACGGTCGAACAGGCGCAGATCGAAGCATTTTACGCCATGAAAGGAGTGCACTGAGATGGGCAAACCCACAGGATTTTTAGATTACGCGCGGGTGGATGTCACCCAGGATCCCCCATTGGAGCGCATTCAGAACTTTAACGAATTTAAGCATGACCTCTCCCGGGAACAGCAGGAGCGCCAGGCCGCCCGCTGCATGGACTGCGGCGTTCCCTTCTGCCAGTCGGGGCTGCTGTTCGGCGGCAGCGTCTCCGGCTGCCCGCTGCACAACCTCATCCCCGAGTGGAACGACATGGTCTGCCGCAACAACTGGGCCCAGGCCTACGAGCGGCTGCGGATCACCAACAACTTCCCCGAGTTCACCGGCCGGGTCTGCCCTGCCCCCTGCGAGAAGGCCTGCACCTGCGGCCTCCACGGGGACCCGGTCACCAGCCACGACAACGAACGGGAGATCATTGAGCACGCCTGGGCCTACGGCCTGGTCCAGCCCCAGATCCCGGCCGTCCGCTCGGGGAAACGGGTGGCGGTGGTCGGCTCCGGCCCGGCGGGGCTGGCGGTGGCCGACCAGTTAAACCACCGGGGCCACCAGGTCACCGTCTTTGAGCGG
This sequence comes from Candidatus Faecivivens stercoravium, assembly GCA_018712425.1. GTDB lineage: Bacteria > Bacillota > Clostridia > Oscillospirales > Ruminococcaceae > Faecivivens > Faecivivens stercoravium. Next base: position 1,559 of record DVHA01000223.1, read on the forward strand.
TTCGACCGGCCGGGCGGCCTTCTGATGTACGGCATCCCCAACATGAAGCTGGACAAATCGGTTGTCCGGCGGCGGGTGGAGCTGATGGAAAAGGAAGGGGTCGAATTCGTCACCGGCTGCAACGTCGGGGTTGACATCACGGCGGAAGAACTGCGGGCGGAATACGACGCGGTGGTCCTCTGCTGCGGTGCCTCCAACCCCCGGGACTTAAACGTCCCCGGCCGGGAGGCGGAGGGGATCTACTTCGCGGTGGATTTCCTCCGGTCGACCACCAAGAGCCTCCTCGACAGCGGCCTTAAGGACGGGAACTTCATCAGCGCCGCCGGCAAGCGGGTGCTGGTCATCGGCGGCGGTGACACCGGCAACGACTGCGTCGCCACCTGCCTGCGGCATGGCTGCGAGCATGTGACCCAGTTTGAGATGATGGGCCGCCCGCCCCTTCACCGGCTCCCCTCCAACCCCTGGCCCCAGTGGCCGAACGTCTACAAGGTGGACTACGGCCAGGAAGAAGCCATCGCCGTCCAGGGCACCGACCCCCGGGTCTACAACACGACGGTCAAGGCCTTCCACCACGACGAGTCGGGCAAACTGACCGGGGTGACGGCGGTCAACCTCCGCTGGGACACCGGCGAGGACGGCCGGCGGGTGATGACCGAGCTGGACAGCTATGAGATGGACTGCGACATGGTGCTGATTGCCGCCGGGTTCCTCGGCTGCCAGGACTATATTGCCGACGCCTTCGGGGTCGAGCGGACCCCGCGGACGGTGGTCGCGACGGCGCCGGGGGATTACGCCACCAGCGTCCCGGGGGTCTTTGCCGCCGGGGATATGCACCGGGGCCAGTCGCTGGTCGTCTGGGCCATCCGGGAGGGCCGGGAGGCCGCGAAAGCGGTGGATACCTACCTGATGGGATATTCAAACCTCGACTGAACCGGCGCGCCAGCGGGGAAAATTTTCAAAAAGCCCTTGACATTCCGAAAGGGCGCGCTTATAATAGCCATAATATTTTAAACCGGCGTTGATGGGAAGAGTAAGCTGGAATGGTCGTCAAAGAGAGCCGCAGGCGGTGGGATTGCGGTACAGATTTCCTCCCGAAGAACATCCCGGAGCCGCTGACCGAAAGGGGAGCCCCGCTCCCCCGGTAGGCTCAGACGGGGGCGGCCCGTTACAGCCGATCCATATTGACCAGGTCAGTATCGAGAGGGATCGTCAGATCCAAATTAGGTGGTACCGCGGAAGAACAGCCTTTCGTCCTAAACAGTGATGGTTTAGGACGAAAGGCTTTTTTATTTCACAGAAACGGTGCAATTTTGAGCATTGAATGGTTATTTCGCTGCCCTTAAGGCAGCGACCAAGGTTCCCTTGGATGGACCAAAGGCTCTGCCTTTGGAATCCGCCAGGACCCTCGCGGGCCCTGGACCCCGATTTGCCGAACGCCGTCCCCGCGAGATAGAGCTCAGCAGGCGATGCGCTTCGACCTCGCTTATAACTTTATTGTTTTTTGAAAAACATCAAACCAAAGGAAGGATTGAATTCGTATGATGAGAACCGATTACTGCGGCGCGTTCCGGGAAAGGGACGTCGGGCGCGCCGTCGCCGCCGCCGGCTGGGTCCAGAACAAGCGGGACATGGGCGGCGTCATCTTCATCGACTTAAAAGACCGGGAAGGGACCTTACAGGTGGTCTTCGACCAGCAGTACCTCCCGGCGGAGGACTTTTCCGCCGCCGAACACCTGCGCAGCCAGTCGGTCATCCGGGTCACCGGCAGCCTCCGCCCCCGTTCGGCCGATACCTACAACCCCCGCCTCCAGACCGGCACCATCGAGCTGGCGGCCGGGCATCTGGAAATCCTCTCCCAGGCCGACCCGCTCCCCTTCGAGCTGGAGGACAACATCCAGGTGCGGGAGGACCTGCGGCTCCGCTACCGCTATTTAGACCTCCGGCGCCCTTCCCTCTGCCGGAACCTCCGGACCCGCCACAAGCTGGTCCGGGTGGTGGAGGATTTCCTGGATGAACAGGGCTTTTTAAACGTCGAAACCCCGATGCTCTGCAAATCCACCCCGGAAGGGGCCCGGGACTACCTGGTCCCCAGCCGGGTCCACCCCGGCAGCTTCTACGCCCTCCCCCAGTCCCCCCA
>DVHA01000224.1 GCA_018712425.1 Candidatus Faecivivens stercoravium
GGCGCATGACGCCATCCTCCTTCTCAGGGCAGCCGCAGCGGCGCGGATACCCCGTTACAATCCAATACATTTATTGTATCCTGCAAACCGGGATATGTCCAGCGCAAAATTTGAAAAAACACGGAAATCTAATTACGCCGCATTTCCTTTAAAAGGTGCCGGGCGACCATGGACGTTCGAAGACCGGCCTCCCACGGCCGGTCTCATGCGTGAGGAACGGGGCCTCCCACGTCGCGTCGAACAGCGGGTCCAGGGCCCTGCGGGTCCTGGCAGAGTCCAGAGACAGAGTCTCTGGTCCATCAAAGTGAAACTTTGTCGCTGCCATAAGGGCAGCGAAACAAACATTCATTGCTGAAAGGCATAAAAAAACACATGGCAGCGTTCAGGGCATCTCCCGGATCAGCGGGCGGGCGCGGTTGACCAGCTGTTTGTCGTTGTCGTAGGAAAGGAAGGAGTGGGCCAGGCTCATCTCGACCCACTTGATCTGGGCGATCTCACTCTCCTGGGGGATAAAGTCGTAGTTGCGGGCCCGGCCGAGGAAGTAGATGACGTCTTTTAACACGTCCCGCTTGGGGGAATAGGAGACAACCTCCCGGAAGCCGGGGCAGAGGTCGATCTGGATATGGGTCTCTTCGTAAACCTCCCGAACGGCGGTCTCCTCCTCCGTCTCCCCCTTCTCGACATGGCCTTTGGGGAAGGACCAGTGTCCGCCGGCGGTGTGCTTGATCAGTAACAGTTCGGTGTTCCCATGGTAACGGCGGAAGACAACCGCCCCGCAGGATTTTTCGTATCCCATTGCTCGCCCATCCTTTCATTTCCTGCTAATTATAATTATTATACCATACGCCTCTATTGCCTGCAAGGGCAAATTGCCTATCAAGTACAGAAAGCCCTCCGGTTGACATTTTCCGCCATTTGTGGTATAATATAAAAACGTTGCAACTGCAACTATTTCGTTCGGATAAAGGGGACTTTTACATGCCACAGGCTCATGCGCAGGCAGCCGCCGGGAAAAACGACTTTTCCAAAGGCGCCGTATGGAAAAACATCGTCTCGCTCGCCGTCCCGCTGACGGTGGCGCAGCTGGTGCAGCTCTGCTACAACATCGTCGACCGGATCTACATCGGCCACCTGCCGGGGGCGTCCAGCCTGGCCCTGACCGGCCTTGGCCTCACCTTCCCGATCATCACGATCATCACCGCCTTTACCAACCTCTTCGGGGCCGGCGGCGCGCCGCTCTGCTCGATCGCCCGCGGGGAGGGGGACGAGCAAAAGGCCCAGAAGATCATGGGGAACTCCTTTTTCATGCTGGTGCTGGCCGGCGTCATCCTGACCGTCCTCTGCCTCGTTTTCCAGAAGCCGGTCCTCTACCTCTTCGGCGCGAGCGACGAGACCTACCCCTACGCCTCCGCCTACCTGACCATCTACCTGCTGGGGACCGTCTTCGTCATGATCGGCATCGGGATGAACAACTTCATCAACGCCCAGGGCTTCGGCCGCACCGGCATGGTCACCGTCCTCGTCGGGGCGGGCATCAACATCATCCTCGACCCGGTCTTTATCTTCCTCTTTGACATGGGCGTCCAGGGGGCGGCGCTGGCCACCGTCATCTCCCAGCTTGTCTCGGCCCTTTGGGTCTTAAGGTTCCTCACCGGCAAAAAGGCCCTTTTCACCCTCAAACTTTCGGCAATGAAGCCCGACTGGAAGCTGATCGGCCGGATCACCGGCCTCGGCCTTTCCGGCTTTACAATGTCGGTCACCAACGGCCTCACCCAGATTGCCTGCAACCGGATGCTGGGCCTCTACGGCGGCGACAGCTATATTGCCATCATGACCGTCCTCAATTCCGTCCGGGAGATCTTCATGCTCCCCTTAAACGGCATCACCAACGGCGCCCAGCCGGTCCTCGGCTTCAACTACGGCGCGAAGGAATACGGCCGCGTCCGGCAGGGGGTCCGCTTCACCACCACCATCACCATCACCTACACCGTCCTCGCCTGGGTCATGATCATGCTGATCCCCGGCGTCTTCATCCGGATGTTCTCCAGCGACCTTTCGCTGCTGGACGAAGGGGTCAGGGTGCTGAAGATCTTCTTCTTCGGCTTCTTCATGATGGCCTTCCAGGTCAGCGGCCAGGCGGTCTTCGTCGGCCTCGGCAAATCCCGCCAGGCGGTCTTTTTCTCGCTGCTCAGAAAGGTGTTCATCGTCGTGCCCCTGACCCTGCTGCTGCCGGGGATGTGGGGGCTTGGCGTCGACGGCGTCTTCCTCGCCGAGCCGATCTCCAACTTTGTCGGCGGGCTCGCCTGCTTCCTGACGATGTACTTCACCGTCTACCGGCGGATGAAGAAGGAGGAACTGCTGCATAAGGGACAGTCATAAAAGACAGTGATAACGTCGGAACCGGCGCTGTCACTAAAGTTACGAAGAAACGTGCGACGAAAAGAAGTTTAGGATCGACCCCTTTTTAAAGGGGTCGCGGGAATGCAATGGGGCATGAGCCCAGGTGTCCGGATAAAATCCGGACACCCGAAAAAACGCTTGCCGGCCAGACGGCACGGCCGGCATTTCCCGCAAGCGGGAAACCACGTTTTTTCACAGGTTGAATCTCTATTCACCGTTCTAGCGTATCGCTTCCTTTCCTGAAAGGCAACAACCTCAGAAAATTGTGGTTTCGTGCTTTAGCACGAAATGCGGGCTATACTCTTTGCCCGCAAACAATTTTCTAAGGGCTGCGAAGCAGACCGGTGTGCAGCAGCACCAAAAAAATAATTCAAAACAAACACCTCCGTACCCACTCGGCACGGAGGTGTTTTCAGATCCATTTCGTTTATTGCGGTTTATGTTCCTCGAGGAAATCCAGCACGCCCTGGATCGACTTCGCGACATTGCCGGGGACGAAGGGGTTATCCAGCCCCGCGTAATCCAGCGTCGCAAAATACCCTCTGGTGCCGCCGCTGCGGCAGAGCTTGAGGTAGCCTTCCCAGGCGGCTTTCCGGTCCTTCTGCATCCGGGTGAAGAACTGGAAGGCGCAGGTCTGGGCCAGCGCGTAATCGACGTAGTAGAAGGGGTACATGAAGATGTGCTGCTTCTGCATCCAGAAACCGCCCTCTTCGAGGAATGCCTCCCCGTCGTAGTCCCGCCAGGGCAGGTACTTCTGCTCCAGCTCCTTCCAGACCTTCCGGTAGTCCTTGCCGGTCATCTCGGGGTTCTCGAAGACCCGGTGCTGGAACTCGTCGACCGCGCACATATAAGGCATCGCCGCCAGCGAGTCGATCAGGTGGATCGAGCGGTAGTTGTCCGCCTCATCCTCAAAGAACAGCTCCATCCAGGGGAAGGTAAAGGTCTCCATCGACATCGAGTGGATCTCGTTGATCTCAGAGGTCGACCAGCAGCAGGCGTCGATCGGGATGCTTCGCGCCGCCAGGTACCCTTCAAAGGCGTGGCCCGCCTCATGGGTCAGGACATCGGTGTCGGCCGCCGTGCCGTTGAAGTTGGAGAAGATAAAGACCGCCTTCTCCTTCATCAGCGAGGTGCAGTAGCCGCCCAGCCGCTTGCCGGGGCGGGTTTCGAGGTCGAACAGCTGGTGCTCGACCATGAAGTCGAAGAATTCCTTCGTCTCGGGGGAGAGCTCGGCGTACATCTTCTGGGCGGCGTTTACCATAAAGTCCCGGTCGCCGTGGGGGTTGGGGTTGCCGCCGGGGAGGCAGAGCATCTCGTCGTAGTAGTGCATCTTGTCGATGCCCAGACGCTCTGCCTGCTCCTTCCGCAGCTTGGCCACCGCCGGAGTGACCGTCTCGAGGACCTGTTTGCGGAAGGCCGCCGCCTCTTCGGGGCCGTAGTCGGTGCGGCCGCGCTTTAAATAGGCGAAGGGGATAAAGCTGTCATACCCCATCTTTTTGGCCATCTTCACCCGGACCTGGACCATCCGGTAATAGACGTCGTCCAGCTGGTCGGCGACGCCGGCGTACAGCTTCGCCCATTCGTGGAAGGCCGCCTTCCGCTCCTCGCGGTCGGTGCTCTCCATATGTTTTAACAGCCCGTAGAAGTTGCAGGTCTCGCCCATAAACTCGACGGTGCAGGTGGCGGCGATCTTCGAGTATTCGTCCACCAGCCCGGCTTCTTCAATCAGTTCTTCGGCAATCTCGGGGCTCTGGGTCTTCTGCCGGTTTTCCAGGATGACAAAGATCCGGTCGCCGTACTCTTTGGCGAATTCGTCCCGGAACCTGCTTTCGAGGAGCGCCGCGTTCCACGCCTTCTGGGCGGGGATCAGCCCCGGCATTTCGGTGTTGAACACCTTCCGTTCGGCCGAATAGAAGGGGTCGGTGGTATCCATATCCGAGCGGATCGAGCAGATGGTCTGCATCGTGCTCAGGTCCCGCGTCAGGTCCTGCTGCTGGAAGAAGACCTCCTTCATCTCTTCATACGAGGACGCTGCCTTCATCTTTTCGGTCAGGGCCTCCAGCGCTTTGCCGACCGCCTGGAAATCCGGGCGCTCATAGGGGAGTTCTGCAAAAGTTTTCATGGGGTGTTTCATCCTTCCTGAAAGGTAATGCTGCGGCTGTTTCCCGCATGGCTTTATTATAGCACAGTTTTAGCAATTTGTCAGCTAAAAGCAGAAAATTTTCCTTCCAAATTGCAGCCCTTCCCCATTCCCCCTGCAAATTGCCGCGCAGCCCGCCCCCGGCCTTGCGGGCAGAGGGACAAAAAAGGCGCCGGACGGGCCGGCGCCTGGATATTTCCCGCGACCTTTGCCGGCGGTCACAGCAGCATGACCAGCGTGCCGGCGACGATCAACACGAGGCCGAAGGCGGACTTTTTCGTCAGCTTTTCGTGGAAGACGAGGTAGGAAAAGGCGACGGTAACCAGGATGCTCAGCTTGTCGATCGGGGCGACGATGCTGGCGGGGCCGTCCTGCAAGGCCCGGTAGTAACAGAGCCAGGAGGCGCCGGTGGCGATACCCGACAGGCAGATGAAAAGGAGTTCCCGCCGGGGGATCTGCCCCACCTCATGCCCCTTGCCGGTGACGCCGACCATCGCCCAGGCCATCACCAGGACCACCGCTGTCCGCAGGGCGGTGCCGAGGTTGGAGTCGACCCCTTCGATGCCGATTTTACCGAGGATGGAGGTCAGCGCCGCGAAAACCGCGGATCCGCAGGCGTAAAGGAACCAGCCTTTACCCCCGTTCCCGGACGAAACGTCCTTTTTCTCGATCATCAGGAAGGTCCCGGCGCCGACCAGGATAAACCCCGCCCCCATCGGCAGGGTGAAAGGCTCCCCCAGCAGCAGGAAGGCCAAGAGCATCGTCAGGAGGATGCTGGATTTGTCGATCGGGACAACCTTGTTGATGTCCCCCAGCTGGAGCGCCTTAAAGTAGCAGAGCCAGGACGCCCCGGTCGCGAGGCCGGAGAGGGCGAGGAAAAGGACGGTCATCCCATCGAGGGAGGCAAGGCCGCCCTGGGCGCCGGTGATAAAGACCATCAGCCAGGCAAAGACAAGCACCACCGCCGTCCGTACCGCCGTCGCGACGGTCGAATCGGTCTTCCGGATGCCGCATTTGGCGAGGACCGCCGTGACGCCGGCAAAAAACGCGGAACCAAACGCAAAGAGAATCCACATAGGGATGCGCTTCCTTTCCTTTTGAGTGTATTTTTATATTAACAATATAAGCTTTCCATACTCCAAACATAGTATTGTTACCAGAACCAGCACAGCCCATCTGTCCTTCATACGCAAACAGGACGCGCCGGGACAACCCTCATCCCTTCTCCGGGACAGCCACATCCCGGTACTGGGTATGGCGGGCGTCTTTGGACTTCTGATAGATTGTGTCCAGCACCTCCAGAAAAACGCCCAGCTTTTCCGGCGGGATATCCTCCATCAGCCAGGCATAAAAATCCGCCTCCCGGGAAGCCCGCTGGTCTTTCAGCTCGTCCGCCTTTTCCAGCGGGAAAAGCTGCTTCCGGCGCTTGTCCTCCGGGTCGGTTTTCCGGCAGATATAGCCTTTGGCTTCAAGGCTCGCGATACAGTGGGCGGCGGCACTCTTCTCCATCCCCAGTTCCCCGCAGATTTCAAAGAGGATGATCCCCGGGTTTTTCCGGATGCAGTGGAGAACGTCATATTCGCTGGTGCCGAGGCCGAAAGCCTTCAGCTGCCGCTGGCTGAAATTGGCGGCGTTGCGGGCAATTTTGGTGATTTTGCGCTGGCTGGGGTCCATAACCGGCTCTCCTTTCCCGGGAAAGATTGTTGCGTATATGGATAAAGTTGACCAATCAACCTTTTATTTTGAGGATAGCACCCTCTGAATCCGATGTCAAGAGGATTTCAAAATGCCGGGCAATTAAAATGTAAATTTTCCATTTTATTTCTATGGACAAAATGAAAATTTTATGGTAACAGAGCGTCCGGATTTTACGGCTGTCTGAAACCTGTGTGAAAAGTGGGTGAAAAAGGCCGATTTGCTTGCATTAGATGCCGGTATGTGCTATAATAATGAACGGTTTCCTGGGGCGATTTGGGTATTCTGCCGGTTTTGCCGGAAGGCAGCGGAAAACCTTTGGTAAAAAAGCGCGCCCGAATTGGCAACCCCCCACATCTGCGGCCCCGCCGCATATGAATACTCTTAGAGAAATGGAGTTTTTGGACATGATCGAGGTAAAAAACCTCACCAAGTATTACGGGGACAAGCACGCCGTCGACGGCATCTCGTTCTCGGTAAAACAGGGTGAGATCCTGGGATTTCTCGGCCCCAACGGCGCCGGCAAATCCACGACGATGAATATCCTGACCGGGTATATCTCCTCCACCTCCGGCACGGTCGAGATCGACGGATACGATATTCTCGAAAATCCCATCGAGGCCAAACAGAAGATCGGGTACCTCCCCGAACTGCCGCCCCTCTACCTGGATATGACGGTACAAGGGTACTTGAGCTTTGTCTATGACCTCAAAAAGTGCAAAATCCCGAAAAAGAAACACATCGACGACGTCTGCCGCCGGGTGCGGATTGACCACGTCCAGCACCGGATCATCAAAAACCTCTCCAAAGGTTACCGGCAGCGCGTCGGCCTGGCCCAGGCGCTGATCGGCAACCCCGAGGTGCTGATCCTCGACGAGCCGACGGTCGGCCTGGACCCCAAGCAGATCATTGAAATCCGCGACCTCATTAAGGTGCTGGGCGAACGGCACACCGTCATCCTCTCCTCCCACATCCTGTCGGAGGTGCAGGCGGTCTGCGACCGGCTGGTCATCATCAACGGCGGCAGGATCGTCGCCGACGACACCGCCGAGAGCCTGACCCGCCGCCTCTCGAAGGACTTCCGCTACATCATCCGGGTCGAAGGGCCGATGGAAGAGATCCGGAAGGTGCTGGAAGGGGTCCCCGGGATGAAGGAGGTCCTCTTTAACGGCGAGAAAGAGCCGGGCGTTTACGAGTTCAGCCTCGAGTCCGACCCGACCCTCGACATCCGGCGGGAAATCTTCCGGCGAATTGTCGGCCGCAGCTGGACCATCCTCTCCTTCCATTCGACCGAGATGACGCTGGAAGACATCTTCCTGATGCTCACCAGCGGCGACTCCGACTCCGCCATCCGGACCCTCGAGGCGAGCGAAGAAGACGGGGAGCCCGCCGAGGCCCCGCAGCCTGAAGAGCCGAAGGGCGAAGTGGAGGAAATCCAGGTTATGAACCCCGAGACCGGCACCGCCCAGGATGTCACCCAGCCGCCGCAGATGCCGGAAATCGACGAGGCAAGAAAACAGAAAATGAATGAAAATGGAGGTGAAGAATAATGTTCGCCATTTTCAAGCGGGAGTTTAACTCCTATTTCACCAACCCGATGGGGTATGTCTTCCTGGCGGTCTTTTATTTCTTCTCCGGGATGTATTTCTCGATGATTCTGCAGTACAACACCACCGATATTACCTATGTGTTCTCCTACCTCTTTGAGGTGCTGATGTTCATCATCCCGCTGCTCTGCATGCGGCTGATGTCGGAGGAAAAGCGGGCGAAGACCGACCAGCTGCTGATGACCAGCCCCGTCTCGATCACCGGGTTGGTGCTGGGCAAGTTTTTAGCGGCGCTTGCCATCTACGGGATCGCCCTCGCGGTCACCGTCGTCTACGCGGTTATCCTCACCTTCTTCGCGACGCCGGAATGGGCGGTGATCGTCGGCAACATCTTCGGCTCCCTCATCATGGGCGCCGCGATGATCGCGATCTGCCTCTTAATCTCCGCCTGCACCGAAAGCCAGATCATCGCGGCGATCGGGGGCCTGGCCGCGATGCTGTTTTTGTGGATGATCGAAAACGTCGCTTCCCTGCTGCCCACTTCCCTCTCCTGGCTCGGGAACATCATTTCCCAGCTCTCCTTCTCCAGCCGGTACGACAACTTCTGCAACGGGATCCTCAACATAAGCGACGTCCTTTTCTATATCAGCGCGATCGTCGTCTTCCTCTTCTTCAACGTCCGGATCATCGAGAAGAGACGTTGGAGCTAACCCGGAATTTTTAGGAAAGGAAAATCCGCAAGATGAATAACGAAAAGAAAGTCAAAGAGCGGAAAGAGAAAAAGGAAAAATCCGTAAAGTCCTTAAACCGCTCCCGCCGCCTCCGCCACGGCACGATGGCGACGGTGCTCTCCGTCTGCTTTGTCGCGGCGGTCGTCCTGGTCAACGTCATCGCGTCGATTGTCGTCGAGCGCTTCCCGATCAGCCTCGACCTGACCAGCAACAAGATCTTCGAACTGTCCCAGGAGTCGATCGACTATGTCGAAAGCCTCGACCAGGACATCGAAGTCTACGTCCTCGCAACCGAAGAGGACTTCTCCGGCTCCAACCGGTACTATAACCAGGCGAATACCGTCATCAACAAGTATGCCCAGTATTCCGACCACATCCACGTCTCCTACGTCGACATCTACACCGACGTCGATTTCGCGGCGAACTATCCCAACGAGACCCTCACCTACGGGAACATCCTGCTCCAGTGCGGTGAACGGTACCAGATCCTGACCGCCTACGACCTCTTTGACGTCGACGAGCAGTACGGCACCATCCAGTCCTCCACCACCGAGCAGGCGATGACCAGCGCGATCATGAGCCTGACCGACTCCAACCCCATAAGCGTCGTCTTCCTGACCGGTTTCGGCGACAACAACCGCACCGACTCCTCCAACCTCGAGTCGATCCTCACGAACAACGGCTACCTCGTCTCGGAGATCAACTTCCTCTCGGAAGAGATCCCGGAAGACGCCGACGCGGTCGTCCTCTGCTCCCCCACTTCCGACCTCACTTCCGACCTGGCGGATACGCTGGCCCAGTGGCTGGAAAATGAGGGGCAGTTCGGCCGGACGATGCTCTACTTTGCCGACGGCTCCCAGCCCTCGCTGCCGGTCCTCGAGAGCGTCCTCTCCGAATGGGGCATCGGGGTTGAACCCGGCTACCTCATTGAGACCGACGCGACCCACGTCTACTCCAGCTACACCTATCTGCTGGCCCAGTACGAGGAAAACGACTATGTCGATTCCGCCAGCCAGCCGATCCTGCTCCCCAACACCAGGGCCCTTTCGGTCCTTTGGGAAAACAACTCCAACCGTTACACCCATGTGCTGCTCTCGACCTATGACTCTGCCGTTGTCCATCCCGAAAACGCGGGCGAAGACTGGCAGCCGGCCGACGAGGATATGCAGAGCTACCCGGTCGCCGTCCTCGGCCAGCGGCTGACCTATGACGGCACCACCCCGCTGAACTCTTACCTCGCCGTCTTCGGTTCGATGGATATGACCAACTCCGCCTTCACCTCGATGTCGGCCCTCAACAACGGCGAATATGTTGTCGAGCTTTTAAACACCCTCACCGGCAAGGAGGAAGGCATCACCATCGTCGGTAAGGAAATCGGCACCGAGACCCTCGGCATCAGCGAGAGCCAGGCCAGCATCATCGGCGGATTCTTCCAGTTCGGCCTGCCGGTCATCGTCGTGGTCATCGGCGTCACCGTCTGGATCCGCAGGAGGAATATGTAATCTATGGCAGAAAAGGCAAGAAAGAAAAGCAAAAAGGTCCGCAACCTCATCATCGGGCTGGTCGTCCTGCTGCTGCTGGCAGCGGCGCTTGTGGTGCTGCTGCTGACCACTTCCGCCCCCGAGGAGGAAGCCGAGTCTTCCGCCTACGAGAGCACGCTGGTCGACCTGGTCGTGTCGGAGGCGGACGATATCAACGAGCTGACCGTCGAAAACGCCGGCGGCGGCTTTGACATCATCCGGGTGTCGGAAGCGACCGAGGATGAGGACGCGGTCTACGGGATTGAAGAGCTGGAGAGCTTCCTCACCGACGAGAGCGAGCTCTCCTCGATCATCGACCAGTTCGCCAACGTCAGCGCGATGCGGCTGATTGAGGAGAACGCGCCGGATATCGCCAAATACGGCCTCGACGACCCCACCTACGTCGTCACCACCTACTATGACGACGGCACCACCCACACCTTCACCGTCGGCGACACCCTGCCGACCGACAACGGGGCCTATATGATGATCGACGACGACCCCAACGTCTATTCGATGGGCGATACCAAGATGTCCCGGCTGGATTACACCGCCCTAGACTTTATGGACCTCAACGTCATCGACGAATGGGAAAGCTACACCGACGACGACGGCAATGAGGTGACCGCCCCGACGATCGAGTACCTGCAGGTCACCGGCGGGACGCTGGAAGATGTCTTCCGGATGGAACCGATCGACACCGAAGAGGAATCCAGCCTGGCTTCCTCTTACGGCTCCACCTACCGGATTGTCAGCCCGATTGAATCCGACTTCCGGGTCAAGACCAATACCGAAGGCGGCGACGACAACGCGGTCTATACCACCGGCCTCCAATCGCTTACCGCCCTGTCGGTCGAGGCCATCAACCCCACCGAAGAGGATATGGCCGCCTACGGCCTTGACGAGCCCTACTGCACGATCGAATTCAGCCGGGACGGCACCGAGCACACCTGGCTGGTCGGCGACGCTCTCACAACCGAAGACGGCACCGCCGCCCACTACTTCTACAGCGAAGACCAGCCGGTCATCTATGTGGTCGCTGACTCCAGCCTGCCATGGATCTCAATGAATCTGGATGAGCTGTATACGCCGCAGCAGCTGCTGCCGTATATTGATGACGTCGGGCAGATCGACCTGATGGTCTACGGCGAAACCTACACCTTTGAAATCGACGCCGCCGACCCGGACGACGAGGATTCGGACATTGTCCCCCACCT
>DVHA01000225.1 GCA_018712425.1 Candidatus Faecivivens stercoravium
TTATCTGTTAAGCTGTTATCCTTAATAACTTGATCAGCCAAACGCCCCCGAACCATCGGGGGCGTTTCCGTTATATTCACAAATTTCCGCCATATTCAAAAAAATATGCAAAACTGTTGTCTAACGGCCGATTTGGTGCTATAATAAATTCTGAGATGGTATCCGCTGCCCGGAAGGGCAGGGTCTAATATTTTGACAGGAGGGACTATTATGCAGCCTAATGTTAATCAAACGGTATCGAGTGTCCGCATTTCCGAAGAGGTCTTGGAGACGATTGTCCGGAATGTCCTGGAAGAGATCCCCGGCGTCGCCCGGCTGACCCCGCAGAAAAAAGGGCTCCTGGGGCTGGTCAGCGAAGATCGCCCCCGGATGGTCACCCGGGTCGACCGGGACGCGGCAGTTGTTGACCTGTCGGTCGAGCTCTCCTACGGCTGCCGGCTCAAGAGCGTCTGCGCCGAGATCCAGCAGAAGGTCAAAGACGCGGTGCAGGATATGACCGGGATCGCCGTCAGCCGGGTCAACGTCCACGTTTCGGACATCGTATCGGCGGACGCGGAATAAGCACCCGGCGGGTGGCCGCCGGCAGAGAAGAGAAAGGATTTAAACGGGATGAAAAAAATCAGCAGGCACCAGATGCGGGAGAACGCCTTTATTCTGGTCTTTGAACGGATATTTAACAACGACACCGCCCAGGAGCTCCTGGAGACCGCCCGGGAAACCGAAGAGATCGAAATCACCCCCGAGGTTGAGAAGATGTTTTTAGGGGTGGTGGCCAACCAGCCGGCCATCGACGACGTCATCTCCCACAACCTCAAAAAGTGGACGATGAACCGGATTTCCAAGGTTTCCCTCGCGATCCTCCGCCTCGGGGTTTACGAGATTATCTACTGCGATGATGTGGACGACGATATCACCGTCAGTGAGTGCGTCAAACTGGCCTCCGACTACGCCTACGAGGACGACATCTCCTTCATCAACGGCATCCTCGGCAGCATCGTCCGGGCCCGGAACGCCGAGAAGGCCTCTGCCCCCGCGGAGGCCGACTGATGGGGGCCTATCTCGGCATCGACACCTCCAACTACACCACCTCCCTCGCCCTTTATGACAGCGGGACAGGGGCGGTCCGGATGGAGAAAAAGCTCCTCCCGACCGCCTCCGGGGCCCTCGGCCTTCGGCAGAGCGACGCGGTTTTTGCCCATGTCCAGCAGCTGGGGGAGCTGGCGGAAAAGCTCTTTGCGTCCGGCCGCCCGGCCCTCTCCGGCATCGGGGTCTCGATCTTCCCCCGCCGGGCGGAGGGGTCGTATATGCCCTGCTTTTTAGTCGGGCAGACTTCGACCCGGCTGCTTTCCGCCGCTTCCGGCGCCCCCCTTTATACCTTTTCCCACCAGGAGGGGCACATCGCCGCCGCCCTCTATTCCTCCGGCCATCTGGAGCTGATGGGGGAGCGGTTTATCGCCTTCCACCTCTCGGGCGGGACGACCGACGCCCTCCTTGTGGAGCCGGGGGAGCCGGTCTTCAAAGTCACCCTCGCCGCCCGTTCCCTCGACCTGAAGGCGGGGCAGGCGGTCGACCGGGTGGGTCTGATGCTGGGGCTCACCTTCCCCTGCGGGCCGTCCTTAAGCGCTCTCGCGGAGAGCTGTCATGAACCCATCAAAGTCCGCCCGACGATGAAAGGGGCCGACTGCTGCCTCTCCGGCATCGAAAACCAGTGCCGGAAGCTGCTGGACAGCGGCAAACCGCCCGCCTACGTCGCCCGCTACTGCCTGATTTCGATTGAGGCGGCGCTCGAAGGGATGACCAAGGCGCTTCTGGAACGGTACGGCCCCCTGCCATTGGTCTACGCCGGCGGGGTCATGTCCTCCAGCGTCATCCGCCCCTATTTTGAGCGGAAATACGGCGGCTATTTCGCCGAACCCGCCTTTTCCTCCGACAATGCCGCCGGGATTGCCCTCCTGGCAGCCGTCTCGGCGGGGGAAAGCGTCCGATAGAAAGGAAACGGTTTTGAACCAGATTCTGAGCGTTTCGCAGATCAACAGTTATTTAAAAGACCTGCTGGAAGAAGACGTCCAGCTCAAAAGCATCTATGTCCGGGGGGAAATCTCCAACTTTGTCCACCATTTAAAGTCCGGCCACTTTTATTTTACCCTCAAGGACGAGCGCAGCGCCCTCCGGGCGGTGATGTTTAAGTGGAACGCCTCCCGGCTGCGGTTTATGCCGAAAAACGGGATGAACGTCATCCTCTTCGGCAGCGTCAACTTCTACGAGCGGGACGGCGTCTGCCAGCTGCTCTGCGTGGACATGCAGCCGGACGGCCTCGGCGCCCTCTATATGGCCTACGAGCAGTTAAAGGAAAAGCTGGCCCGGGAGGGCCTTTTTGACCCTGCCCACAAAAAGCCGCTGCCCCCTTTTCCCCGGCGGATCGGGGTGGTGACGGCGAAGACCGGCGCCGCCCTCCAGGACATCATCCACATCCTCTCCCGCCGCTACCCGCTGGCGGAACTGGTGCTCTACCCGGCGCTGGTGCAGGGGGACCTGGCCCCCGACTCGCTGGTGAAAGCGATCGGCATCGCCGGCCGGGACAGGCCGGACGTCCTGATCGTCGGCCGGGGCGGCGGTTCGCTGGAAGACCTCTGGGCCTTCAACGATGAGCGGGTCGCCCGGGCGGTGTACGACTGCCCGGTTCCGGTCATCTCGGCGGTCGGCCACGAGGTGGACTACACCATCTGCGACCTGGTGGCCGACCTCCGGGCCCCGACCCCGTCGGCGGCGGCCGAGCTCTGCGCGCCGGACATCTCCGGCCTGAAAGAGGAACTTTCCGACCTTCGGGAGGCCCTCCGGCGGGGACTCTCCGACCGGATCCGGATGGAAGAGGCGTCCCTGCGGGCCCTTTCCCGC
This sequence comes from Candidatus Faecivivens stercoravium, assembly GCA_018712425.1. Classification (GTDB taxonomy): domain Bacteria; phylum Bacillota; class Clostridia; order Oscillospirales; family Ruminococcaceae; genus Faecivivens; species Faecivivens stercoravium. The sequence continues at coordinate 2,896 of DVHA01000225.1, forward strand.
CGCCTGGGTGTCTCATCGCCGGAAAACTTTGCCCGCCGTTCGGCCGAGCGGCTCTCCGCCCTCGAAAGCCGGATGCGGGCGGCGATGAACCGCAAACTGGCCCTCTCGGAGGCAGACCTCGGGCGGGAAAAGGCCCGTTTATCGGCGGTCTCGCCGGAGCGCCGGCTGCCCGCCCTGGACCGTTCGGTCCGGGAGCTTTCCTCCCGCTTAAACCGCGGGGCGGCGGGGGCGGTCTCCCGGCTGGAAGGGCGTCTGAAACAGGCGGAAGCCTCCCTCGAGGCCCTCAGCCCATTGGGCGTGCTGGCCCGGGGCTACACACTGACCGAAAAAGACGGGCGGGCAGCCTCCCTGTCCGCTTTACAGCCGGGGGATGAAATCCGCACCCGGTTCCACGATGGAACGATAACCAGCCGGGTGACCGGCGTATTTCCCAAGGGGGTACAAAATGGCGACCAAGAAACAACCGACCTTTGAACAGGCCCTGTCCCGGCTGGAAGAGATTGCCGCCGGGCTGGAAGACGGCAGCATGACGCTGGAAAATTCGCTCAAAGCCTATGAAGAGGGGATTGCCCTCGTCAAACTCTGCGAAAAGACGCTCCAGGACGCGAAGCTGCGCCTCCGTGAGCACCAGGAAGACGAAACATCCGATGGGGAAGGGGGAGAGACGGATGCAGCCACGGTTTGAAGAATACCTTTCGGCGGTTGATGAAACCCTCCGCCGTTATCTGGGCGCCCCCTGCGACCCGCGCCGGGT
>DVHA01000226.1 GCA_018712425.1 Candidatus Faecivivens stercoravium
TAACGAAGGGTGCACAGCACCCAAAAAATACTCAAAAAAGACTTTTTCGACAAGCTGAAAGCCCGGAAACCCCGGGCTTTTCCTATGCCAAATCAATCCTCCGGCGCACCGGATTCCATATCGTCGCCGCCCTCCAGCCGGATCCCGGCGACCCCGGTGACCGGCAGCGAGAAGACGACGCTCCCCGCGCGGGTGGAAAGGCCGGCCTTTTCCATAATCGCCGTCATCAGCCTGTTCTTATCCTCCGCCTTGACGACAATAAAGACCAGTTCTTTTTCCGGGGCAAGGCTGACCCCCAAAAACTGCTGTTCCGGGCCGGCGCCGCCCCCGCGGGCATGGACAACCGTACCGCCGCCTGCCCCGGCCATCCGGGCGGCTTCCATCGCAAGGTCGGTGTAGCCCTGGTTGACAACCGCAACCAGCAGCTCATAGGCGGTGTTTTTCATCTCGCTCTCCTCCTTCGGCGGCTGCATCTTCCCGCCGCTTAAGTATTGTAACTGCCTGGCCCCGCCGACGCTGCTGACCGGGATCACAAAGGAAACCCCGGTACCCGGCGCCTCCAGCCCCATCTTCCGCAGCAGCCTCCGGCAGAGTTTCGGCCAGTCGTGCCAGTCGATGGTGCCGATGATGATCATCTTTTCGCTGTCCTTGAGGCCGAAATAGTCCAGCATCTCGCCCGAGGCCGTCCCGCGGCCGACGGTCATCGTCAGGCAGTTTACCTTTTCTTCCTTAAAAAATCCCAGAAACCGCCGGGCATCCGCCCGGGCGACAACGGTAACCAGTATACTCAAGCTGTACATCTCCGCACCCCCTTTTTACAGTTCGATAACCGCATCGAGCCCGGCCTGTACCGGGACCGGCGCGGCGGCCTTGCGGCGGCGGACGCCGGAAATCAGGCCCATGACCTGGACGGTAATCGGCGGGGTCATCGCGACCATCGCGACAACGCCGAACGCGTCGGCGACCACGTCCCCGCCGGTGGCGAGGCAGGCGCCCTGGGCCAGCGGCAGCAGGAAGGCCGTCGCCATCGGCCCGGAGGCGACCCCGCCGGCGTCAAAGGCGATGGCGGTGTAGATTTTCGGGACAAAGAAGGAGATGCCCAGGGCAATCGCGTAGCCGGGGATTAAAAACCAGAGGACAGAGATCCCGGTCAGCACCCGGACCATCGCCAGCGCCAGCGACAGCGCGACCGCAAACCCGAGGGCGAGGCCCATCGCGCCGGAGGAAATCGCGCCGTCGGTCATCTCCTCAACCCGTTTGTTGAGGACGTAGACCGCCGGCTCCGCCCGGACGATCAAAAAGCCCATGACCATTGCCGCCGGGATCAGCGCCCAGCGGTATTCGCCGCTGGCAAGGACGCTTCCCAGGTAGTTGCCCGCCGGCAGGAAGCCGACGTTGGCGCCGGTCAGGAAGAGGACCAGGCCGATGTAAGTATAGACCAGCCCGACCGCGACACGGCCCAGCGACTGGCGGGACATGTGCAGCGAAACAACCTGGTACAGGCCGAAAAAGAGGACAATCGGCAGCAGGGAGAGCGCGATTTCCTGCATATACTGCGGGATTTCGGAGGCGAACATCGCCCACAGTTCGGCCGAATCGTTCGGGGCGGGGACGGAAGAAGGTTCGTACCCGGCGCCGGTGGGGTTATAGAAGATCCCCAGGAGCAAAACCGCCAGGATCGGCCCAACCGAGCACATCGCAATCAGGCCAAAGGAGTCGTCCGCCGCATGGCGGTCGGAACGGATCGACGCGATGCCGACGCCGAGGGCCATGATAAACGGGACGGTCATCGGGCCGGTGGTGACCCCGCCCGAGTCAAAAGCGACGCTTAAGAACTCCCGCGGCGTGAAAAAGGCAAGGATAAAGCAGATGACGTAAAAGAAGGTGAGGACCGGCGGCAGCGCAATCCCCAAAAGCATACGCAGGATCGCCAGCACCAGGAAAATCCCCACCCCGGCCGCGACCGCGCAGATGATGACCATGTTCGGCACCTGCGGGACCTGGTTTGCCAGAACCGTCAGGTCCGGCTCCGATACGGTGATGATAAAGCCGAGGATGAAGAAGATCAGGACGACCTTCCAAAGTTTCCCGCTGCGGGTGACGGCGCCGCCGACCTTCTCCCCCATCGGGGTCATCGACATATCCGCCCCGAGGGTAAAAAACATCATCCCGGCAATCACCAGCACCGCCCCTAAGAGGAAGCAGAGCAGCACCCCGGGCGTCACCGGGGCAATGGTGAAACACAGGATGATGACGACGGCGGAAATCGGCAGGACCGCCAGCAGCGCTTCCCGCAGTTTCTCACCCAGCTTTTCACGCAGTTTCTGAAGACTTCTTCCCAAACCAGCACCCCTTCCCTTTCTGTCCACGGCAGATATTACATTTCGGTTACAAATATTATACCATATGGAAACAGGTGGTGCCAACCCGCAGACGGCAAAATTAACATTTTGTTAACCTGCGGTCGATAAGTTTTCCACAAAGAGATGGGACAGATGGGGAAAAGTATGGCGGCGGGCGCCTTTCTTAAAGGGAATCTGTACTGGATTGGCGGACAATCCCGGCGGGGGTCTGGTCGTCCCCCTGGCCCAGCGGGTTGTCCGCGAGGATCTCCCGCAGAAGCGCCAGATCCACCCCGCCCGACTGGCCGATCAGCTCGCCGCCCAGGTCGTTGCAGTCGGCGATCACCACCGCCCGCAGGGGATAGCCCTCCTCCCGCAGGGTATGAAACAGCTTTTCCGCCTCCCGGCCGGGGTCCTGCGGGGAAAGGACCACCCAATGGTTATAGGGCGGGATGGTGCAGGCGCAGGGGCCGTCGATCCCGGCGGCCTGGATGCCGGCGACCCGGTAGAACCAGCCCTTTTTCCCCAGCAGCTTCCCCACCGCCCCGGCGGCCGCCGCTATGAGGATTTTCCACCGGCCGCACTCCCGGAGGGCGCACTCCATCGTCTCGGGCATCGCAAGGCCGATGCCGTACGGGGTCCGGGTGACAAACCGGGAAAGCAGCCGGGCGAGTCCGGAAGGCCGGATCTCCGACACCGGCATCGCCCGGCCCTGGGCAATCGCCACCACCTTCTCGGTGACGACGAGGATATCGCCTTCTTCGAGGAACGGCCCCGCCGCCTCCGAAAGGATGGCGGTCAGGTCGTCCCCCTTATGGACCAGCGGGGTTTTGAGGGCGAGCCGCCGCCAGCGGACGCCCCTCACCCGGACCACCTCCGCCCGGTCGAAGTTGACATAGGTCCCCGGTACCGAGGCTTCCCGCTGGACGGGCTCGATTTTCTCCTCCTGGGAAAGGGTTGACTGTAAGGTTGCTGCCGGCATAACACCGCACCTCCTGGTTTTTTCTTCCCTTACAGGATACCGCGTTCCGGGCGCGGATTTTGGGAGAAAATGGAGGAAAATCCTTGAGATTTTATAAAAAGAGGCGGGAAAATTTCGGCGGCGAACGGTTTACTCTCCCTAAAAAGATGACAAACTGGAAACAAGAATTCGCTTGTCGTTGTGTAATTTATATAAAATTTCAACATGAATATCTACGAAAAGTATGTTGACAGCCAGAAAAAACTTTACTATACTGAAATTAATTTCGGAATAAGCGGTGGAGTCTGTCATAGGGTTTAAGCTCTATTTATTCCTGATTTTAAGTGGTTCATGCTGCATCCCGCGGGGATGTAAAGGGTTCTATGGAAAAATTCGGGGGCAAGGCTCTTTCCGGGGTCTTGCCCCCATTTTGCGCCAGCGGCCGCGCGCAAAGGGGAGCTTCACCGCAAAAAACAAATCCAGGAAAGGAATGAACCATTTTGGACAACCAGCTCTCACTCTTCTACGGGCTGTCGTTTCTGACAGTCGTCATCGCCTTTGCCTTTGCCGCCTACCTCTACCTGTGGGTCAAAAAACAGAAGACGGTCAACCGGAAAATCGAGGAGGTCTCGGCCCTGATTAAACAGGGGGCCAACACCTTTATGCGCCGGGAATACATCGTCCTGGCCAAATTCGCGGTGGTTGCCGCGGTCATCATCTTAGTCCTCCTCCCCTCCCCCATCTGGGCCGGAAATGTAATCGATAACATTTCGATGGCAATCGCCTACATCGCCGGCACCGTCCTGTCGGCCATCGCCGGCAAGATCGGCATCCTGGTCGCGACCCTCTCCAACGGCCGCACCGCCGAGGCCGCCCAGAAGGGGATCAAGCCCGCCTTCCTGATCGGCTTCCGGGGCGGCGCGGTCATGGGTCTTTTGGTCGTCGGCTGTTCCCTCTTCGGGGTGGCGGCGGTGCTGATGGTCACCGGCAACGCCTCGATCCTCCTCGGCTTCTCCTTCGGCGCCTCCTCCCTCGCGCTGTTTGCCAAGGCGGGCGGCGGCATCTTTACCAAGACTGCTGACATCTCGGCCGACCTGACCGGCAAGGTCGAGCTCGGCATCCCGGAAGACGACCCCCGCAACCCCGCGGTCATCGCCGATAACGTCGGGGACAACGTCGGCGACGTCGCCGGCATGGGGGCCGACCTCTTTGACTCCAACGTCGCGGCGATGGCCTCGGCGCTGGTCATCGCCCAGTCGCTGTCGGGCGGGGAATACTCCAACATCTCGATGGTCTTCTGCTACGCAATTCTGGGCCTCCTCGCCTCGATCATCGGCATCGCCACCGCCCGGATCGGCAAGCACGGCAACCCCACCCGGGCGCTCAACTCCTCCACCTATGTCACCACCGGCATCTTCCTCGTCCTGACCGCCCTCGCCACCGCCATTTTTGAGGGCTTCTCCTGGCGGATCTGGGGGGCGTCGGCTGTTGGGCTTTTAGTCGGCGTCATCATCGGCATCACCACCGACTATTTCACCGACGACACCAAACCGATCGTCAAGCGGGTCGCCCACGCCTCCTGCTCCGGCCCCGCCTTCACCATCCTCTCGGGCGTCTCCTACGGGTTTATCTCCGCCCTGCCGGCGATGGTCGGCATCGCCGTCTCGGCGCTGATCGCCTACCAGATCTGCGCGCCGATGGGCGACGGGTACGCCATCTTCGGCATCTCGATGGCGGCGGTCGGCATGCTCTCGATCGTCGGCATGATTATCTCTAACGACGCCTACGGCCCGATCGTCGACAACGCCCGGGGCCTCGCGGAAATGGGCGGCCTCGGCGAAGAGACCATCCGCACCGCCGACGAGCTGGACTCGGCCGGCAACACCGTCAAGGCGGTCACCAAGGGCTTCTCGATCGGCGCGGCCGGCCTGACGGTCATCTCGCTGCTGGGGGCCTTCATGTCGGAGGCCAACGACGCCCTCGCCGCGGCGGGGAAGGCGCTGATCACCGGCTTTGACATCATGTCCCCGACCGTCTTCTTCGGCACCCTCATCGGCGCGGCAATCCCGGCGGTCTTCTCGGCGATGCTGATCCTCGGCGTCGACAAAAACGCCCAGCGGATGGTCGCCGAAATCCATCGGCAGTTTAACACGATCGTAGGCCTTAAGGAAGGCAAGGAAGGGGTCAAGCCCGACTACGACAAGTGCATCGACATCGCCACCGGCGGGGCGCTGAAAGAACTGATCCCGGCGGGGCTGATGAGCATCATTGCCACCGTCGTCGTCGGCATCATCGGCGGGCCGCTCGCCATCGGCGGGTTCCTCCTCGGGAACATCGTCTCGGGGCTCCTCCTTGCGCTCTTCATGAGCAACGCCGGCGGGCTGTGGGACAACGCGAAAAAGTACGTCGAATCGGGCGAAGAGGGCGGCAAGGGCAGCGAGGCCCATAAGGCCGCCGTCATCGGCGACACCGTCGGCGACCCGTTCAAAGATACCGCCGGGCCTTCGATCAACACCCAGATCACCGTTGTCTCGCTGGTCGCGTCGCTTCTGTCGAGCGTATTCGTCATCTTCTCAATCTTTGGATAAAATCTGCTGAAACAAAAGGCCGCCGGAGTCCCGACGGCCTTCCTTTTCCGTATTTCGCTGCGCAATCAATCGGCAGGCGGTAAAACCTGTGCTGCAATATCTATAAAAGGAGGAATTTTATGCAGATCCCATGGAACACGCTCCCGCCCGGCAGCCGGACGGACTACACCCTCGAAATCGAACCCGGGAAAACAATCCCCGTTACCGTCCTCAAAGGGGCCGCCCCCGGCAAAACCCTCGCCGTTTCGGCGGGCGTCCACGGCTGCGAGTATGTCGGCATCCAGACGGCCAGGCGGCTCCCTGCCCTCATCCGGCCGGAGAAAATCCACGGGACGCTGGTGCTGCTCCCCCTTTTAAACGCGGGCGGGCTGTTCCGGGGCGTCCGGCAGGTAATGCCGGAAGACGGCAAAGACCTCAACCGGGTCTTCCCCGGGGATCCTGCCGGCAGCTTTTCCCAAAAGCTTGCCGCCGTCATTGAGAGGGAAATCTACCCCGCCATTGATTTCCTTCTCGATCTGCACGGCGGGGATATGAACGAAGAGCTGACGCCGGTCATCTTCTACCCGGCGGCGGCAGAACCGGCGGTCACCAGGGCAGCGCTGGAAGCGGCCAAACGGCTCTCCCCGGCCCTGCTGGTGGCATCCCAGGCGAAAACCGGCCCTTACAGCTATGCCGCTCGGAAAGGCATCCCGGCCATCCTGCTGGAACGGGGCGGCCTCGGGCGCTGGACCGAGCAGGAAGTCAGCCAGGATATCGAAGATATCCTGCGGCTGATGGCGCACCTGGGGATGACCGGCGGGGCGGACAACCCCCTCCCCCACCGGATGATTGACGACGCCGTATATGAAGCAGCGCCGGAAGACGGGTTCTGGTACCCTTTCACCGCCGCCGGCAGCCGGGTAAAGGCGGGGCAGGCGCTGGGGGAATTGCAGCGGCTGGACGGGACGCCCATCAAAACCTTCACCGCCCGCTGGGACGGGGTTATCCTTTATCACACCGTCTCCCTCGGCGCCGCGAAGGGAGACCCGCTCATCGCCTATGGGAAATGGGAATAAACCGGGAAAATCCTGTTTCGTTTTAATCCGGTCTCCCTTGACATAACCATTTATCTAATGTAAAATATAGAAGTACTATATGGTATATGCACCGCTGGAGAGGGCCGTTTCCGCGGTGCTTTTCTTTTGCCCTCCCGGATACCGGTATCCGGTTGTCAAAAAATTTTTCTCCCGCTGCAACAAATCTGATTTCCCATCTGTATACCGTTTGGAACGGTTCAAACCGGCCATAAAACTTCCACTAAGAAAGGAAATGAACAGGATGAAAAAACTGACAACCTTTCTGCTCTGCCTCTCGCTGGCCCTTACCGCCGCCCTGCCGGCTGCCGCCGGGGAGGTGCCCGCCATGCAAACCGGTACGGAAACCACCGCCATCGGCATGCCGAACCCCTTTACCGACTGTAAAGACGCCCAGGAGGCTGCCGCCATCACCGGGTTCCCGTTTACACTGCCTGAACCGCCCGCCGGATACACCGGACCGGCGGTCAGCGTCCTGGACCGGCAGATGGCCCAGGCAATCTTCCGGAATGAAGCGGGACAAACCCTCACCTTCCGAAAAGAAGCCGGCAGCGCCGATATCAGCGGCGACTACAACGTCTATCCGGAAGTTGTGACAATGGAAGGGCCTGACGGCTGTACGCTGACCCTGAAGGGGGAAAACGGCCGTTACCATCTGGCAATCTGGACGCTGGACGGCTACAGCTATTCGGTTCACAGTGAAGAAGGGATGGAGGCCGCTGCCGCCGCCGGTTTTGCCGATGCCATGACGGAGGCCGGCACGGAAATCCCCAACCCCTTTACCGAATTCGACAGGCTAAGCGACGCGGAAGAGGCGGCCGGATTCCCGGTTTCGGCCCCTGCCAGCGTCCCCGGCAGCGACAGCCGCATCTTCCGCGTCGGGGCCGGCATGATTGAAATCCTCTATCAAAACGGGGAGGAAACGGCCGCCGTCATCCGCAAATCGGCGGGTGACGAAGATAATTCGGGCGATTATACCGCTTATCCCGAGGAAAAAACCATCCGGTCCGGCGGCCGGACGGTGACGCTGAAAGGAGAAGACGGGCTGTATACCCTTGCCGTCTGGAGCGAAGGCGGTTACGCCTATTCGGTCCGGGCCGAAGGGCTGACCCGGGCCGAAATGACCGCCCTGGTCCGCAGGGTCCGGTAAACGGGCGTGGAAACCGTTTATCTACAGGGCGGGAGGTTCCGCCGCCTCCTCCGGCTGTTTGCCGCCGCCCTCCGTCCCGCCCACAGCCGGACGGCGGAGGCGGAGCACCTCCCCTTCGCCGTCGAAGAGACGGTCTACCTCTCCTACTGGGGGGAAATGGCGGAAATCACCTATTCCGGCGAAGGGAAGAGCTGTTCCTACCGGGTGTCGGCGGGCAGCGGGGACAATTCCGGCGACTACAACGCCTATCCCGAAGAATCCCGGCTGGAGCTGGGCGGCATCCCGGTCACGGC
>DVHA01000227.1 GCA_018712425.1 Candidatus Faecivivens stercoravium
ACGCGGTTTTTATGGTGCGCCCGACAGGAGTCGAACCTGCGGCCTTTAGAGTCGGAGTCTAACGCTCTATCCAACTGAGCTACGGACGCGTTTTTGCTTGCCGTTCCCGGCGACTTTTATATTATAGCACCTTTTTCCTCTTTTGGCAAGAGGTTTTTGAAAAAAAGTTGCTTCTTTTTTAAAAATGCGCCCGCCCACCTGAAAACAGACGGACGGGCACTATTATTTCCCCTTCTCAGCAGACTTCCACGCCGGCCGAATACGCCCTTCTGCCCAGCAGCGGGACCTTCTCCCCTGTAAGCCGGACCTGCCCGGTCCAGAGGATTTCATCGGACGAACGTCCCGCCATCAGCGTCAGCCGCCCCGGCTCGACACCAAATTCCATCTCTTCGTTAAAGTACCCCAGCTGGGCAGCCGGGACCGAGAAGGCCACCGTCCGCTTCTCCCCGGCCGCCAGCGTCAGCCGCTTAAAGGCCACCAGCTGCATCACCGGCCGGGTGACAAAAGCGTCTTCAAACCGGGCGTAAAGCTGGACGACCTCGTCCCCTTCCCGAGCACCGGTGTTCTCCACCTCCACCGACAGCCGGATCACCCCGCCGGCGGTGGGGACCGTTTCCGATTCCAACTGGAAACCAGTCATCGAAAAGGTCGTATAGGAAAGCCCGTACCCGAAGGGATAGAGCGGCGTTTTATCGCCGTCGACATACCCGCCGGAGAAGATCGGGTTGTTGCCGTAGACGTCTTTATATCCGGAACCCGCCTTGTGGTTATAGTAGATCGGGACCTGGCCGATGGTCCGCGGGATGGTGACCGGCAGTTTCCCGCCGGGGTTCAGGCTCCCGTCCAGGAGGTTTGCGACCGCCTTCCCGGCGTACGGCCCCGGCATCCAGGCTTCCACCACCGCCGCGCAGTGCTCTTCCGCCCAGGGGAGCGCGAAGCACCCCGGCCCGTACAGCACCAGCACCACCGGCTTTCCGGTCTTCACGACCGCTTCCAGCAGCGCCTGCTGCTCGCCCGGAAGGTCCAGATGGCAGCGGTCCTTCCCTTCCCCGCCGGTGACATGGACCCAGCCGCAGTTGCCGCCCATCGCCATCACGACGATATCCGAAGCCTCCGCCGCTTCCACCGCTTCGGCAAAGCCCTCCCGGCCGGGGGAGACGATGTCGCAGCCCTTCGCGTACCGGACAGTAAACCGGTATTCCAGCTCCTCCCGGAGCGACCGGCTGCCGATCGCCCGCAGGACGCTGGTCATATCCTGGATCTGCGCCTTCTGCTCGTCGCTGTAAAGGTCGACCATGCTGGCAAAAGCGCCGCCCGACGGCTTTTTCTTCTTGACTTCATAACCCGGCGCGGCCTCTTCCTTGGCGCTCTCATCGGCCATACCGCCGATGGTCACCTCCTCGCCGGTGCGGGAAGCATCAATCATCTCCAGGTAGGCGGGATAGGTGTACCCGCTGACCGGGTAGCGGAGGCTGTCGGCGTGGGGGCCGATGACCGCGAGGGCCGGCCGGCCGGAAAGCGGGAGGATCCCGTCGTTCTTTAAGAGGATCAGCGATTTCTCCGCCGCCTTTTCCGACAGGGCCCGGGACGCTTCATTGCTCATCGACCCTTCCACCTGGTCCAGCCGGATATACGGGTGCTCAAACAGGCCGAGGTTAAACTTGATCGTCAGAATCCGCCGGACCGCCTCGTCCAGCAGCCGTTCCGGCAGCTTCCCCTCCCGGACAAAACGCGGCAGCTCGGCAAACGCCCCGCCCACCGGGATTTCGGTGTCACATCCGCCTTTCAGGGCGTACAGCCCCGCCTCCTCATAAGAGCGGACGACCTTGTTGGTCGAGTAGAGCCGCGCAACCCCGCCGCCGTCGGAGGTGAGCATCCCTTCAAAGCCCATCGTCTCCCGCAGCAGCTTCCGGGCGATTTTGGGGTTGGCCGCCACCGGGATACCGTCGATTTCCGAATAGGAGGCCATCATCCCGGTGACGCCGGCCTCCTTGTCCGCCGCCTCAAAGGGGGTCGCGAAGGTTTCGTACAGCTCCCGGTCGCCGATCCGTTCGGCGGCGCAGTTGAGCCCCGCCTGGCTCTCGGCGTAGCCGAGGAAGTGCTTGGCGATGCAGCCGACCCCGTGCCGCTGCATCCCCCGCACATAGTGGATGCCCATCTGGGAGACGAGGTACGGGTCCTCCCCGAAGGTCTCATAGGTCCGGCCCCAGCGGGGGTCCCGGGAGACGTCAACGACCGGGCTCATCGCCGAGTTGATGCCGACCGCCCGGCTTTCCGCGCCGATGACATCGGCCACCGCTTCCAGCAGTTCCGGGTCCCAGGCCGAGCCCATATTCAGCATCGAGGGGAAGATCGTCCCGCCGGCCCCGGGGTAGCCGCAGAGGTTTTCCGACTGGAAAGCCACCGGGATGCCGAGGCGGGTCTCCTCGACAAAGTACCGCTGGACGGTGTTGGCGATCCCGGCAATCATCATCGGGTCGGTGATGCCGGTCAGGGAAAACTGGGTGAACCGCCCGTGGCCGTCCGGGAAGTTCTCCCGCAGGGCGTCAAGGTTTACCTTCCCGTCTTCCATAAACGAGACCGCGAGGTTGCCGCAGAGCTGGGCGGCCTTTTCTTCCAGCGTCATCCGCCCCAGCAGGTCGTCCACCCGGTCGGATACCGGGAGGGATGGGTTTTTGTAGCGTTCCATAGGATGCTCCTTTCTTTATAGTAATCCAAAAAGCAATCTTTTTGGATTATGTTTGACATCCGGGCTGCATGCCTCCCTACGGTCGACACCCCGCCGGATCAAGGTATTTTTCCGCCGTACATGCCGCCGGGAAAAATGAGATTTAATTTTTACAGCGCATTGGAAGGTCTCTTGAGACTGTCGAAAAACAAGTTTGGCAGAAACATAAGAATCGGCGCTGGCG
>DVHA01000023.1 GCA_018712425.1 Candidatus Faecivivens stercoravium
TCTCCGGAAAAACGGCGATAAACAAGGACTGGAAATAGAGGTACAACCCGTGAAAAAACGCGGTTTCCCGCTTGCGGGAAATGCCGGCCGTACCGTATGGCCGGCAAGCGGTTTTTCAGGTGTCCGGATTCTATCCGGACGCCGGGGCTCTGCCCCTTCCATTCCTGCGATTTTTTGAAAAAAATCGAGTAAAACTTTTGATTTTTCCCACGTTTCTTTGTCACTTTAACGCCAGCGCCGATTCTTATGGTTTGGCCAAACTGATTTTTATAAGCAATTCGTTGTTCAAACCATCCTACCCGCCCCGCAACAGTTCCAGCAGCGCCCTGACCGACCAGCGTTCCAGCTCGATCTCCCCCGCCTCATGCCCGCACATGACGTCGAGGCAATGGGCGTCGGAGTCGTTCAGTACAAAATACCCCTCTTCCGGCGGGCGGTAGCCCTTTTTGACGCCGGAATCGCTCACTTCGACCGCCCGGACCCCCAGCTCCGGCGGAATCATCCCGAGGCTGGAGATCACCGAGTAGGCGTTCTTGTCGATGTGGGCCGGGACCGGCACGCCGCCGTGGGCCCGCACCCGCTTAAAGACTTCGCCGATCGGGAGGGTGGTGGCGTTGATGAGGAGCTTTTCCAGCTCCCCCACCTTCTCGTCGTTTTCATCGAGGATAAACTGGTTCCCAAAAATCTCCGGCTTATTTTTGACCGGCGGCAGGGCGTCGTAGACCTCCTCCCCCATCGCGAGCGCCGACTGGACGTCGGGGAAGAGGGAGAGGATGTGGGCCTCCTCGGCGGTGGAAATCTCGATGGCCGGGACAAATAAAATCCCCGCCTCCCTGCAGAGCTTCTCGACCGCCGGCAGCTGCCGGGCGGTGTTGTGGTCGGAGACGGCCAGGATCTGCAGTTCCAGCACCTGCGCCATCCCGACGATATTGTTCGGCGTCATCTCCTCGTCCCCGCAGGGGGAGAGGCAGGAGTGGATGTGCAGGTCGTACCGCCCGGTCACAGCCCCAGCTCCCGCCCGAGCTTGAGCGCCACCTGGAAGGCGGGTTCCTCCGATTCCAGGATACAGACCTCCTGCTGTTCGGCCCGCTTGATGCTCATCTCGTCGAAATGGGCCCCTTCGCAGAGGATGACGCAGGCGACGTCCGCCAGCACCGCGACGGCGATGGTGTTGACGTTGGCCATGACGGTGACGAAGGCGTCGTCCTCCTTGGCCCGGCCCATGACCCAGCTTAAAAGGTCGCCGCAGTAAGCGCCTTTAATCTCCCGGGTGCCGTCCCCCGGCGTCACGACCTTCAGGTTATATTTTTCCGCAAATTCCAAAGGGGTCATTGGGGTTCCTCCTTTATGATGAATCACATTTTGGGTGCTGCGCACGTTTCATTTCGGGCGGCGAAGCCGTGAAAAGCTTCGGGAGTACGGAAAGTGAGCGCCTGCCAAGGAGCTCTGCTCCTTGGATTCTCGCCAGCCCTTTAAAAAGGGCTGGACCCTAAACTTCTGATTGCCGCCCGTTTCTTCGCAACATCCACGCCAGCGCCGGTTCAAACGTCCGTTTATGTAGCGCCTTTATGAACAGCCCTTATTCCTTTTTATGTTTCCGCTTATAATAGAAGATGCAGTCGTCGATCGACGCCAGCCCCCGGACAACGTCCTCCGCCAGCGCCCGGCAGGTAGGCGCGCCGCAGGACCCGCAGTCGAGCCCCTCGAGCGACTGGACAATCTCCTCCACCTGTTCCATCTTCTGCATCGCCGCGAACATGTTGTCGTCCAGCTTTAAGACCGGTACAAACTCCAGCGGGGTGTCCCATTTAAGGGTATCCTTGATGGCGGCGGGGTTGTCCTGGTCTTCGAGGTGGTTGAGGCTTACCGGCATCAGCTTCCGGAGCCGGTAGAGCTTGGTGCGGGCAACATAGGGGTTCTCGACGTTTAAGACCCCGCCGACGCAGCCGCCCGAGCAGGCGTTTAACTCGATAAAGTCGACGTCTTTAAACTTCTCATCCTCCAGGTCTTCCAGCACCCGGATGACGTTTTCGATCCCGTCGGCCGCCAGGTAATTGTCATTGATGAGCCCGGCGCTCTCCCCGCCGCTGCTCCCCCAGGAGATGCCAATCTTGCCGGCCTGGGAGAGGGTGGGCAGCTGGCTCTCCGCCGCCGTCTCCTTCATATAGGACAGCAGCCGGGGGTAGATGTCGCTGACCGACACCGCCGCGTCGACGGCGCTTGCCTCGGTGCCGAGGGGCATCTTGATGGCCGTCACCTTGGCGGGGCAGGGGGTGATGAAGATGGCGCCGATCTTTTCGGGCGGCAGGCCGGTCTTTTTGACCGCTTCCCGCTTGGCCATCCGGGCCGCCACCTCCACCGGGGCGTTCAGCGGCAGGATCTGGTCGATGAGGCCGGGGAACCGCACCCGGATCAGCCTGGTCACCGCCGGGCAGGCCGAGCTGATGACCGGCCGGGGGAGACGGCCCGTCTGCATCAGCTTCCGGGTCGCCGCCGAGACGATCTCAGCCGCCTTCGCCACCTCAAAGACGTCGTCAAACCCGAAGGCCAGAAGGGCAGACAGGACGATGTCGACATCCTCGAGGTTATTAAACTGCGCCATAAACGACGGCGCCGGCAGGGCAATCGTATATTCGTAGTCCTTTAAGACGTCCAGGCTGTCGGTCACCGCCTTTTTGGCGTGGTGGGGGCAGACCCGGATGCACTCCCCGCAGTCGATGCACCGTTCGGCTATGATGGTCGCCTTTTTATTCCGCACCCGGATGGCTTCGGTCGGACAGCGCTTGATGCAGTTGATGCATCCCTGGCACTTGTCCCGGTCCAGCGTCACCGAATGGAAAAATTCCTGCATATCTGTTACCTCCCCGTCCAGAAAACGATAATACGGTGCGTTCAAGGACGGAAGGCACCCGTCCTTATTGGATGTATACGGTCATATAAACGGTCGTCCCGACGCCGACGGTCGATTCAATCCGCATCTCATCGGTGTTTTTCTTCATATTGGGCAGCCCCATCCCGGCGCCGAAGCCGAGGGAACGCACCTCGTCGGCTGCCGTCGAATATCCCGCCTGCATCGCCTTATCAATGTCGGGGATCCCCTTGCCGGTGTCTTTCAGCACCATTGTAATCCGGTCAGGGGACATTTCGACGTCGATAACGCCGCCATTGGCGTGGATGACCATGTTGATTTCCCCCTCATAGAGGGCGATCGAGACCTTGCGGATGACGTCCGAAGGGACGCCCAGCGCCCGCAGCTTCTTTTTCACGTTGGACGAGGCTTCCCCGGCCCGGGTGAAGTCGCTCCCGTCCACCTCGTAGGTCCATTTAAGCGCGCTCATCGCCTTTCCCTCCCCGCAGGCCGTTTTCCCATAAGAGGCCGCAGGCCGTGAACATCCGGTGGGTGGTTTTTAAAAGGACCATCCCCCGCCGCTCGGCCAGGGCGATCATATCCGCGTCGGGCGACTTCCCCCGGACAAAGACGATACAGACCATATCCATCATGTCCGCGGTCCGCACCGTCTGGATATTGACAAGCCCGGTCAGCAGCACCGCCTGGTCCTTGACATAGGCCAGCACGTCGCTCATCATGTCCGAACCGCAGGCCTCGTGGACCTCGGTGTCCAGGTTTTCCCCGCCGCAGACCAGCTCGGCGTCCAAAATGCGCATAACATCCGATACGTTCATAACGTCCCTCCTGTATAATCATGCAAACGGAAGCTCATCCCGCCGGCAAACCCCCAAAAAGGTTTGTCAGCCTTTACCATATAGTATAAAGGATTTCTATCAGTTAGGCAAGCGGAAACAGGGACTTTGGGTTATTTTTGTCAATCTTTTCTAAAAAATCGGGGTAATGTTCGGTGGGCAAAGACTGGAATTTTCCGGCGAAACATGTTATACTGAAAAAAATGTGTTTGCTTTTCAGCCTAGATTCTGAAAAGTTTTACCAAATAGCCGCCAGGGCTTCTGCCCCAGGCGGAACCTTTTGGGCAGTTTGACACTGCCGTTTTTATAAGGAGGTACCATTTATGTCCAGCAAAAAAGCCGGCGTCCTCTTTAAGGACACGCCGGAGCAGCAGAAAAAGCTAACTGAGATCATCGAGTCCCATAAGGACCAGCCGGGCGCCCTGATGCCGGTCCTGCAGCAGGCCCAGGAGCTTTACGGCTACCTGCCGATGGAGGTCCAGGTCAAAATCGCCGAAGGGCTTGACATCCCGCTGGAAGAGGTGTACGGCGTCGTCACCTTCTACGCCCAGTTCTCCCTCTACCCCAAGGGGCAGTACAAAATCTCCGTCTGCCTCGGCACCGCCTGCTACGTCAAGGGGTCGGGCGACGTCTACGACCGCCTGCAGCAGAAGCTGGGGATCAAGGGCGGCGAATGTACCCCCGACGGGAAGTTCTCGCTGGACGCCTGCCGCTGCGTCGGCGCCTGCGGGCTCGCGCCGGTCATGACCGTCAACGACGAGGTCTTCGGGAAACTGGTCCCCGATGACGTCGATTCAATCCTCGCAAAATTCGGCTTCGTCGGGTAAAATCACCCGGAAAGGAGACCGCCATGCAGGAACTTTCCCTAAACGTTTTGGACATCGCCCAGAACTCGGTCCGTGCAAACGCCACCCTCGTCACCATCACAATGGAAGAGGACTCTGCGGCAGGGACCCTCAGGATCTCGATTGCCGATGACGGCTGCGGGATGAGTAAGGAACAGGTGGCCCGGGTCATGGACCCCTTCTTCACCACCCGCACCACCCGCAAGGTCGGGCTTGGGATCCCCTTTTTCAAGCTGACGGCCGAGGCCACCGGCGGGAGCTTCTCGATCGATTCCACCCTCGGGGTGGGCACCACCACCACCGCCTTCTACCACACCGGCCACATCGACATGATGCCGGTCGGGGACATGGTGTCGACGATGGTGACCCTCATCTCGATGAACCCGAAGATGGACTTTGTCTACCGGCATACGCTGGACGGGCGGGAATTTGTCCTGGACACCCGGGAGATCAAGGCGGTTCTGGAAGATGTCCCCATCGATTCACCGGAAGTTGTCCTGTTTATCCGGGACTCCCTCACCGAAGGGGAAGAGGAGCTTAAAAACCCGGAAACCGTAAACCTATAAAGAAAGGAACGAAAAATATGAAAAGCCTGGAAGAACTGAGAGCGATTCGGGACCGCGCCAGGGTCAATGTGCACCTGCGCAAGGAAAACTCCCCCGATAATATCCGTGTCGTCGTCGGTATGGCGACCTGCGGCATCGCCGCCGGTGCCCGCCCAGTGCTGACCACCTTTACCGAAGAGGTTGCGAAACGGAACCTCCAGAACGTCATGGTCACCCAGACCGGCTGCATCGGGCTGTGCCAGTACGAGCCGATCGTCGAGGTCTACGAACCGGACGGCAAGGTCACCACCTACGTCAAAATGACCCCCGAAAAGGCGGTCCAGATTGTAAACGACCACCTGGTCAACGGCAAAGTCGTAAACGATTACACCATCGGCAGCGTCGGCACTATGAAATAAGGAGGCAGCACCATGTACCGTTCACACGTTCTGATCTGCGGGGGCACCGGATGTTCCTCTTCCAACAGCCAGCTGATCATCGACGAAATGGAAAAGGAGATCGCGGCGGCGGGGCTCACCGATGAAGTCAAGGTCGTCAAGACCGGCTGCTTCGGCCTGTGCGCCCTAGGCCCGATCATGATCATCTACCCCGAAGGCTCCTTCTACTCGGAAGTCAAGCCCTCGGACGCCCACGAAATCGTCCAGGAGCACCTGCTCAAAGGCCGTATCGTCAAACGGCTGCTCTACCAGGAGACCGTCCAGGAGGGCAACAACGTCAAGTCCCTGAACGAAACCAACTTCTACGCCAAACAGCACCGTGTCGCCCTTAGAAACTGCGGCGTCATCAACCCCGAGAACATCGACGAGTACATCGCGGTTGACGGTTATGCGGCGCTGGGCAAAGTCCTGACCGAAATGACCCCCCAGCAGGTCATCGACGAAATCCTTGCCTCGGGGCTGCGCGGCCGCGGCGGCGCCGGCTTCCCGACCGGGCGGAAGTGGAGCTTCGCGGCGGTCAATGAGGCCGACCAGAAGTATGTCTGCTGCAACGCCGACGAAGGCGACCCCGGCGCGTTCATGGACCGTTCGATCCTCGAGGGCGACCCCCACGTCGTGCTGGAGGCAATGGCCATCGCCGGCTACGCCATCGGCGCGTCCCAGGGCTACATCTACGTCCGCGCCGAATACCCGATCGCTGTCCACCGCCTCCAGATCGCCATCAAGCAGGCGAGGGAATACGGCCTCCTCGGCAAGGACATCTTCGGCACCGGCTTTAACTTCGACATCGACCTGCGTCTCGGCGCCGGCGCGTTTGTCTGCGGCGAGGAAACCGCGCTGATGACCTCGATCGAAGGCCACCGCGGCGAACCGAGGCCCCGTCCCCCCTTCCCCGCCCTCAAAGGCCTGTTCCAGAAGCCGACCATCCTCAACAACGTCGAAACCTACGCCAACGTCCCCCAGATTATCCTCAAGGGCGCCGAATGGTTCGCTTCGATGGGCACTGAGAAATCGAAGGGCACCAAGGTCTTCGCCCTCGGCGGCAAGATCAACAACACCGGCCTGGTCGAAGTCCCGATGGGCACCACCCTCCGCGAGATCATCGAAGAGATCGGCGGCGGCATCCCGAACGGCAAGAAGTTCAAAGCGGCCCAGACCGGCGGCCCCTCCGGCGGCTGCATCCCGGCCGAACACCTCGACGTCCCGATCGACTACGACAACCTGATCGCCATCGGCTCGATGATGGGCTCCGGCGGCCTGATCGTCATGGACGAGGACACCTGCATGGTCGACATCGCCAAGTTCTTCCTCGAGTTCACCGTCGACGAATCCTGCGGCAAGTGCACCCCCTGCCGGGTCGGCACCAAGCGGATGTATGAGATCCTCGACAAGATCACCCGCGGCGAAGCGACGATGGAAGACCTGGACAAGCTGGAAGAGCTCTGTTACTACGTCAAGAACAACGCCCTCTGCGGCCTCGGCCAGACCGCCCCGAACCCGATCCTCTCGACCCTGCGGTACTTCCGCGACGAGTACATCGCCCACATCCAGGACAAGACCTGCCCCGCCGGCGTCTGCAAACACCTGATGAAGTACACCATCGACCCCGACAAGTGCAAAGGCTGCACCCTCTGCGCCCGCAACTGCCCGGTCGGTGCGATCTCCGGCACGGTCAAGAAGCCCCACGTCATCGACGGCAGCAAATGCATCAAGTGCGGCGCCTGCATGGAAAAGTGCAGATTCGGCGCGATCAGCAAGAAATAACCAGGGAGGACAGCCAAGATGATCAATCTGAAAATCAACAACATCCCTGTTTCTGTCGAGCCCGGCACCACCATCCTGGAAGCCGCCCGGAAACTCGGTATCAATATCCCCACCCTCTGCTACCTCAAGGACATCAACGAGATCGGCGCCTGCCGCATCTGCACCGTTGAGGTCAAAAACGCCAAAGGGCTGCTTCCCGCCTGCGTCTACCCGGTAAACGAAGGGATGGAAGTCTTCACCAACACCAAAAAGGTGCTGGACGCCCGTAAGAAAAACCTCGAACTGCTCCTCTCGGTCCACCACAAGGAATGTCTCTCCTGCCCCAGAAGCGGCAGCTGCGAATTCCAGAAGCTCTGCAATGACTATAACATCACCGATGAGCACTACTACGACGGTGCGAAAAACGAGTATGAGATCGACGATTCCGCCGTCCATATGATCCGCGACAACTCCAAGTGCGTCCTCTGCCGGCGCTGCGTCGCCGTCTGCCGGAAGTACCAGGACTGCGGCGTCATCGGCCCGAACGAGCGCGGCTTCGCGACCCATATCGGCACCGCCTTTGACCAGGACCTCGCCGACGTCGCCTGCGTCTCCTGCGGCCAGTGCATCACCGCCTGCCCGACCGGCGCCCTTCAGGAAAAGGATTCGACCGACGCCGTCTGGGCGGCCCTCTCCGACCCCGAAAAGACGGTCATCGTCCAGACTGCCCCTGCCGTCCGCGTCGGCCTCGGCGAAGCCTTCGGCCTGCCGATGGGCACCAACGTCGAGGGCAAGATGGTCGCGGCCCTCAGAAGAATTGGCTTCAACAAGGTCTTCGACACCGTCTTCGGCGCCGACCTGACCATTATGGAAGAGGCCCACGAGCTGGTCGAGCGGATGCAGAACGGCGGCACCCTGCCGATGATCACCTCCTGCTCCCCCGGCTGGATCAAGTACTGCGAATACTACTTCCCGGAATTCATCCCGAACCTCTCCTCCTGCAAGTCCCCCCAGCAGATGTTCGGCGCGATTGCCAAGACCTGGTACGCCGAAAAGATGGGGATCGACCCCAAAAACATGGTCGTCGTCTCGATCATGCCCTGCACCGCCAAGAAGTTCGAGATCGGCCGTGACGACCAGTCGGCTGCCGGCGTGCCGGATGTCGACTACGCCCTGACCACCCGCGAGCTGGCGAAGATGATCAAAGCGAGCGGCCTTGACTTCAACCTCCTGCCCGACGAAGAATTCGACGCGCCCCTCGGCCTCGGCGCCGGCGCCGGCGTCATCTTCGGCGCGACCGGCGGCGTTATGGAAGCGGCCCTCCGCACCGCCAACGACTGGCTGACCGGGACCGATACCCCGGCGGAGAAGCTGGACTTCTCGGCCGTCCGCGGCACCGACGGCATCAAGGAGGCCACCTACACCGTCGGCGGCACCACCCTGAAAGTCGCCGTCTGCTCCGGCCTTGCCAACGCCAAGAAGCTCCTCCGCGCCGTCAAGAACGGCGAGGCGGACTACCAGTTCATCGAGATCATGGCCTGCCCCGGCGGCTGTGTCAACGGCGGCGGCCAGCCCTTTGTCCCGGCCTCTGTCCGCAACTTCGAGGACGTCCGCGCCATCCGCGCCAGCGGCCTCTACAAAGAGGACGAAGCCCTCACCATCCGGAAGTCCCACCAGAACCCCTCGATCATCGAGATCTACAAGGACTTCCTCGGCGAGCCCGGTTCCGAAAAGGCCCACCACCTGCTCCATACTTCCTATGTAGCAAGAGAAAAATACTAATCGCCTCTGCAAACGCCCCCATCCTCTTTCGGATGGGGGCGTTTGAGCTTGTCGAAAAAGTCTTTTTTGAGTATTTTTTGGGTGCTGCGCACGCTTCGTTATCAGTGGCAAAACCGTGGTTAGCTTCGGAAGTACGGCAACTGAGCGCCTGGGAAGGGGCTCTGCCCCTTCCATTCCCGCGATTTTTTGAAAAAAATCGAGTAAAACTTTTGATTTTTCGCACGTTTCTTTATCACTTTAACGCCAGCGCCGATTTTTACGTTTCCGCAAAACTTGTTTTCGACAGTCTCACCCCCATCCGGTTTGGATGGGGGTTTTTTGCCGCTGTTTTGGCCTTTCTGCGGGTATCCGTCTTAATTTTTGTCGATTTTCCCTTAGATTTTGCAAACCCCCTTGCGAAAAAATGGAAAATGTCCTATGATA
>DVHA01000228.1 GCA_018712425.1 Candidatus Faecivivens stercoravium
GGAGGAGATCCTGGGGGAAGACCTCTCCGACCGGCCGCTGGTGGCGGACGACCGCCGGAAGATCTACCGGCTGCGGGAAGAACGCCTTTCCCTCTACACCCGTTACGCCGACCGGATTGTCCGCAACCGCAAGAGCAAGGAAGGGACCGAGGCGGCGCTGGCGGAAGCGCTGGATGGCCTGATTAAAACGGAATAAATTGGATACAATCCTTCTGCGGGCTGTCTGGGGAGATTTCCCCGGATGGGGCGCAGAAGGTTTTTTATTTTTTAATCATTTTTTGGGTGCTGCGCACGCTTCGCTGGAGAGTACAGCAGCCGTGGTCAGCTTCGGAAGTACGAAAAGCGGGTGCCTGCCAAGGAGCTCTGCTCCTCCCTTTATGTCTCGCGACGAATTACTTGTAATTCGTCAGGTTTTGCAAAGCAAAACCTGAGCCCATTTAAAAAGGGCTGGACCCTAAACTTCTTTTGCCGAACGCCGTTCCCGCAAGACAGGGCTCAGCAGGCGGCAGGTTTCATCCCCGCGGGAATAAGCGTCCTGCAAATGGTAAATTTCGTCAGTCTTTCAATATTATCATCCATCAAAAGTTCCCTATACTTCTATTATACGTCCAAATTTTTGTTTTGTCAAGTTGTTCGTTTCCGCCGGGTACGCCCGGGAGGTCCTTTGAGGGAGAAAGGGTTGTCGTATGAAAAATCAGGAAGGCATCGTCAGGCGGCAGATCGGCGAGCGGATCCACCAGCGCCGCCGGGAGCTGGGGCTGTCGGCCGAGGCGCTGGCGAGACGCCTCGGGGTCAGCAAATCGACCGTCGGCCGGTATGAGCAGAAGGGGGTGTCGCCCGAGCGGACGGGGCTTCTGATCTCCCTGTCGGAGGTGCTGGACACGAGCTTTGACTGGCTGGTGGGCGGCGGCCCGGCGGAAGCGGGCAAATCGGTGACCGCCTACGCTCGGGAGCTGGACGAGCACATCCGCCGCGCCCTCACCCGCATCCGCCGCTCGGGCCTGGAGCGAGAACAGGAGGAGCTGTTCGTCGGGACGATGGGGTACTTTATCGACTATTTCGGCGTGCTGGCGGGGCATTACGGCAAGGCGGTGCGGGCACTGGACGACCTCGAAAAGGACGCGGCCGTCCAGGCCCCCCTTTCCCGCTACCGGCTGGGGTCGGACGACCTGGGCGGGGAGCTCTACCGGCGGGAGATGCTGGGGCCGGTCGAGCGGCTTAAAGAGATGGCCGACTGCATCCTCCACCTCTACGGCGACACCGCCGGGCAGTACTATGCCGCCCTCGCCCGGGCCGCCGACGGCGGGCGCCCCTTCGACCCGGAAAAAGGGAAGGGCTCGGTCCGGCAGAAGGGCCGCCGGTGGTACTACCGCTTCTACATGGCCGACGGGAGCGGGCGGATGGTCCAGCGGGAGTTCGCCGGCGGGGAGACCCGGCTGGAGACCGAGGCGATGCTCCGCCGGGCGGTCAGCGACTACGAGCACGGCGGCATCCCTTCCAGCAGCGTGACCCTCGGGAAGCTTTTAGACCTTTGGGTCGAGGAGGAACTGCGGACCAGCAATAAGTCCAATGGCACCCTCTCCCTCTACCAGGGGGTCATCAACCGGATCAAACAGCACCCTCTGAGCCGCCGCAAGCTCCGCTCGATCACCCCGGAGGACTTACAGGGGTATATCGACTACCTCTGCGCCTCCGGCAAGGAGACGCCGGACGGCCAGGAGCCTTTGAGCGTCGGCTATATCCGGGTCTACCAGGCGGTGCTCCAGAGCGCCTTCCGTTACGCTGTCTTCCCGGGGAAGCTGCTCACCTACAACCCGATGCAGTATGTCGCCCGGCGGGATAAGCCCGCCCAGCCGGCCCTCTTCGCCGGGGAGGATAAAAAGACCGAGACGATCACCCGGGAGCAGTTTAAAGCCCTCTGCGACGCCCTCGAAGGCCACCCGGTGCTGCTGCCGGTCCAGATCGCCTATTACACCGGCCTGCGGCTGGGGGAGGTCTGCGCCCTCACCTGGGAGGACGTCGACTTCGACGGGCATATGCTGACGGTGCGGCGGAGCATGCGCTACAACGGCGCCACCCACCGCACCGAACTGGGCACCACCAAGCGGGCGAAAATCCGCTCGGTCGCCTTCGGCGAGACGCTGGATAAGATCCTCCGGGCGGCCAAAGCGGCCGACGGCGCGGCGGAGGAGGCGGGCGGGGAGCGGTACCGCAACTATTATAAACTGTTTATCGATAAAGGCAGGAGCCATTACGGCCTTTTCACGCTGGAAGCGGGAGAAACGCCGCTCGAAGGGTATAACCTCCTCGACTTTGTCTGCAAGCGGGAGGACGGGAGCTTCACCGCCCCCGACCTCGTCGAGAAGACCTGCCGCAAGCTCTCCCGGGAGATCCCGGAACTCCGCCGCTTCCACTTCCACATGCTCCGCCACACCTACACCAGCAACCTTTTAAGCAGCGGCGCTTCCCCGAAGGATGTCCAGGAGCTGCTCGGCCACTCGGACGTCTCGACGACGATGAACGTCTACGCCCATTCGAGCGAGGAGGCGAAGCTCTCGTCGGCCCGCCTTTTGGACGAACTGGATAAGGAGGATGGGCCGGAAAGCCCGAAGGGGGAGCCGGAAAAGAAGGAGGAGGGGTGAACGGGGATGCTACCCGCCGATGCAAAAAAGAAACCGCTGGAAATACAGGAAATCGTCGGAAAGTAACCAAAATCCTGCCAAAAATCGCCATTTTGCACCAGGTTAAGGGAAGAAACAAGGGAATTCGCATGAAAAATGAACCAGTTTGAAATGTTTTCCTTCCCTTAACCCAGAAATCCCCTTTCCGACGGCCAAAAAATGGTTTCCGGCCCTGCAAAAACGCCTTTGCCAAAACACGCGGATCAAACGTCAAAATCGGCGCTGTTTCTGAAGTCACCCAGCAACGTGCGGCATCATAAGTTTAGGATCGACCCCTTTTTAAAGGGGTCGCGAGCATCCAAGGAGCAGAGCTCCTTGGCAGGCACTCACCTTCCGTACTTCCGAAGCTGTCCACAGCTGCTGCACTTTCCAGCGAAGCGTGCGCAGCACCCAAAACATACTCAAAAAAGACTTTTTCGACAAACTGAAAATCCCCGCCTCCATTTCGGAAGCGGGGATTCCCTCCATCGGTTTAACGGTTTATGAAAGCATGCGGGTCACAGAAAATCAGTCGATCAGGGCGCCGTTCGCGTCGACCTTGTAGCCGTCGGGGGTGGTGGTGTTCGCGAGCATCTGGCCCAGCGCGTTGGACTCCTTGGAGAAGTAGTACCAGACGCCGTTTACCTGGCACCAGCCGGTGACCATCCGGCCGGAGGCGGTCATGTAGTACCAGCTGCCGTCGACCTTTTCCCAGCCGGTCTTCATGGCGTTGTCGCCCTTGAAGTAGTACCAGTTGCCGTCAACCTTGGCCCAGCCGATGGCCGCGCCGCAGTTGGCGTTGAACCAGTACCATTTGCCGTTCTCTTTCATCCATTCGGACTGCTTGGCAGTGCCGTCTTCATTGAAATAGAACCAGGTTTTGCCGATCTTCTCCCAGCCGTCGTTTAAGTAGCCCTCTTCGGTGCCGTACTGCCATTTGCCGTCCTCGTTCTTGCTCCATCCCTGGATGACGTTCGAGAAGTCGATGGCGCTTTCAACATTTTCGAGCGCTTCGGTGATGTCGGACTTCAGGATCTGGTCCTTGTCGCCGGTGGCGGCGGAGTAGCTGCCGTTGACCGACTGGCTCAGCTTGGAAGTCGAGTAGTTGCCGTTAAAGAGGTCGATGATCCGGTCGCAGGCGTCGATCGCGCCCTGCAGGGCGTTTGCCTGGGCCGCGTTGTAACGGTCCTGGTCCTCCCGCAGGTCCTTCAGCGCCTTTTCAGCGGAAGCCTTCGCGTCCTTCACCTGGTTAATTTCGCCTCTGGTGACGACCGTCTGGTTCTTCTGGAAGCCCATCAGGGTGACGGTCTCTTTGGCGATGGAAGCGGCGTTTTTGCTCGCCTGGTCGCCCGCTTTGCCGGCGGAGACGCTGCCGTCGATGAAGGAGAAGATCTTCTCACGGTTTGCCCACATCGAGTCGGTGTAGTCGGTCTCGACGGTATCGGCCATCCGGTCTGCCTGCTCCTCGGCCGCGAGGATGGTGGAGCCGTAGGCGTCCTCGGTGGGGGCCAGGGCGTCAATCGCTTCGGTCAGGCTTTCGGCCATCAGGTCGAGGGCGGACTGGTAGCGGTTGTTCGCGTAGACGTTGTAGGCGAGGTCGTAGACGTTGTAGAACCAGAAGTACTCTTCGGTGACATCCTGAATCGCGGTGCTGACGCCGGCGTTTTTGCCGGAGACACTGCCCTTGAAGTCGTCCTTCGGGAAGAGGGCCCAGGCGTAGGAGTAGTCGCTGTTTACCCGGTGGCCGTCGAGAATGCCGTTTGCGTCCTGGCCGGCGTAAACCTCGCCGATCTTCGCCCAGTCGGCGTTGAAGTAGGCCGAATCGATCGCGGAAGCGAGGCCGGACTTATCGGCCTTTTCGGAAGAGGCGGCGTAGGTGGAGGAGTAGGAGGTGACGAAGTTGTAGAGGGCTTCTTCGGCCATCGACAGCTCAATCGCCGAACCGGCGTCCTCATAGTCGCCCACGAGGTCTTCCACCCGGCGGGTGTAGTGCTTGTAGGCGGCGGAAGAGCGGAACTCTTCCTCGGTGGGGGCTTCGGCCAGGGCGGCCAGCAGCTCGCCCCAGTCGCCCTGTTCCACCGGCTTGACGTCGACAAAGCCGTCGCCGACGTACTTGTCGTACTGCTGCATCAGGTAGATCAGCTCAGAGGTCTGCACATCCTCCGCGGCGCCCTTCGGGGCCAGCTCGAGGATGTCCTCGACCAGCTGGTCGAAGTTGTAGAGGTTGACGCTGCCGCCGAAGGTGATTTCCCAGCCGCCTTCGACCGGCTTGACGTCGGCGATGATCGACGCGTCGCGGTAGGTGTAGGCGTAGTTTTCCAGCAGCTTCTCCGCCCAGTCGACCAGGTGGTCCTCGGAGGCGTCGGCGATGCCGAGGGTATCGAGGAAGTCGTACCAGGTGTAGAGGACATCCTGCCGGACCGAACGGTAGTTATAGCCGGTCTCGGGGTTGATGGAGCCGGAACCGGGGTTGCCGGAGGCGTCGTCGAGGATCTCGGCGAGGGTCTCATCCGCCCAGCCCTTCGCAAACCGCTCGGGGGAGACGGAGCTGGGGAAGGTGGAATCGTAGAAGTAGTCGTAGAGGTAGACGACCCCGTTTTCGACCTTTTCTTCCAGGACGGCGTCCACGTCCTCAATGTCGACGGTATTCAGGGTGTCGTAGCCGCGGTCGGTGAAGACGACGTTTGCGTCATAAGCGTCTTTCTGGGCGACCTTGACGGTGTTGGCGGGGATATTGTGGAGGTTGGTCTCCTGGGTGTCGCCGATGAAGTAGAAGGGGGTGGAAGAGGAGACATAGCGCGCTAAAATCTCATCTTCGGTGAAGACCTGGCGGGAATCGGTGACCTTCACGTCGGAGTAGAAGCTGCCCTCGGCGGCGATTTTGGTGTAGCCGGTCTGGACCATGCTGTTCCAGGTGGATTCCGGGAAGATGAAGGTCTTGCCGGTGGCGTCCTCGGTGACGAGCTGGAATTTGCCGACGCCGTCGACGTCTACGACGCCATCCGCGCCGCAGGTATAGGTAATATACCCGTTTTTGTCGGCGAACTGCGCGATATCGGCGAAATAGATGCCGTCGCCCTCTTTGAGGACGGTGACGGCGTTTTTAACGGCGGCGGAAGACATGCCGTCGTAGATCGCCTGGGTGGTGTAGAGCTTTTCACCCTTCGCGACGACGTCGTCCTGTTTGTACTCGACCGGCGCCCAGGTCTCGCGGGCGACGTTCACGGCGGTCGCGGCGACCTCCTTGGTGGACCAGTGAATGGTGCCGGCAGGGAGATAGGACTCATAATAAGCGCCGTCGCCGGAGCCGGTGTGGGTAGAGCCGCCGGTGATGACGGTAGCGGCGTTCGCAATCGTGGAGCCGAAGACCGAGAAAGCGGTGGTGCCGGCGAGAGCGAGTGCAAGGATACGGTTTCTCATCTGTTTGTTTTCCTCCAAAAATAGATTTGGGCACAATGACGGAAGAAAATGGGGCGGTTACTGGGTTTTGGCGGGATTCAGGCTGTTCCGTACCCTTGCGGCGTCCCTTAAAGGGTCATGATGCGGGGCGAGTTGCGGGAGATACTGCCAGTATAATTTGAAAAAGCTATTGCAAAAATGCCCCAGATGTGCTATCATATAGCTATAAAAAGGGAATTTAACCACAAGATGGTGGGCTGGCCGGGGGGATGAAGATGCCCCGAACTATACTAAGTGTCAGGAAAAAGGCCATCTGTTGCATCAAAAAATGCGATTTGTAAATTGTTTCTGAAAAAAGTTTTTAAGGCCGGGCGCCAGATAAAAAACCGCTGAAAATGCTCAAAAGGGCTTTACGGCGGCGTTTTTTTTTGCTATAATCTAGCCATAGCCTTGAGGCAAGCGAAAGGCGCGGCTACCCCAACAGCTTCGGCTGCGGTTGCTGAAAGGTGAAAAGTCCCCACCGCCGTTTCCAAGACGGGAAACGGAAAGGACAACAAATCTATTTTTGGAGGATGAAGTTCGAAATGAAAAAGAGAATTCTTGCTCTTGCACTGGCCGGCACGACCGCTTTCTCGGTCTTCGGCGCAGCGATGAGCGCGAATGCGGCGAACGTCTACTGGGGTGGCACTTCCAGCCACATCGGTGCATATGACGGCGCTTATTATCAGTCGTATACTCCCGCTGGCGATATTACCTGGGGTTCTACCACTACTAAACAGGAAACTGTTACGCTGGATAATACTTTCTATACTCTTCCCTCGGCTGAAAAAGATGAGGATGGGAATTATGTAGAAGGTACTACTATTTACATGCGTCCATCTGCATATGCAGATGCAGTTAGCAAAGATTCGCAGATTGCATCTGTTGTTACTGAACTGAATACTAGAGATGACGGCGTCACATATTATGAGGATGTCGCAGAATTCGCCAAATACAATGACTATGACGTTGTTACTACTGAAGAGGGAAACAAAATCTTCACCAAAGGTGATGTCCGCTATGTCATTGCTGAAAGCCGTTCTAATCCCGGAAGATATGGCATCTTTATCTACGAAGATGAAGAGGGCAACACTGAATGGGATGACGCAGCTCAGACTGCATGGAAATCTGCCAGCGGCACCTTCTACATTCCTGAAAGTTACTATGATGAGACTTCGCTCGATGGCGTGGAAGTCTATGATTTAAACGGTGTCGTTGATCATTACGAAGCCAATCATCGTAACGAATATTTCTTCATCGATACCACTGGTGAAGAAAATGATGCTACTAATGGCACTATCACCAATCTTGATCGTCATCCGAAATCTGCCGGTCAAGCAGTTGTCGTAAAAGCCGATCCTACCGATGTAAATGGCATTTATACTACTAGTGGTGCAACCACTCTTGATGCTGTCGATCCCACTGATATCGACGCTGTTCTGGAAGAAACTGTTTATCCTTCCGGCGTTGTTTATCTGTATGATTACTACGATAACATTCCCAGCACCATTGACGCAGACGAATTTGCTGAAGCTTGGGCTGATGGTACAGTTGCCAAACTTCTGTCTAAAGCAAATGATAACAAGTCCAACGGCACTATCTCTCCTGTCACCTCCTACCGTGGCCGTGGCGTTCGTGAAGAAGTCATGTACGAGTGGGAAG